>NZ_WAAS01000059.1:0-31112 GCF_008806585.1 Micromonospora sp. AMSO12t | reverse complement strand
CGGAGGGGCGAAGGCAGCGGGAGCACGCTCGCGCGAGGGGGCGCTGGCAGCGCGGAGCGCGCTGGCGCGAGGGGCGGAGGCGGCGGGAGCACGCTCTTTCGGGGGTGACTCGCGTGCCTCCGACGACACCTTCGGCGACGCCCGGGGCGGTTTCGGGGCCGGCCGGCGGGTGGACGACGACGGCCGGCGAGCTGTTGCCCGCCGGCCGTCGTGCCGGTCATCTCCGGGTCGTTCCCGACCCCGCCGCCGCGCCGTGGGGCGCTACGGCGTACCTCAGAAGGCTTCCTCCGGGAGGTCCATGACGTCCAGGTCGGTGCTCTCGACGATCCGCCGGTCGGCGCCGATGCGGGGCAGCACCTCGCGGGCGAAGAACCGGGCGGCGGCCACCTTGCCGGTGTAGAACGCCTTGTTGGCGGCGGAGACCTCGCCGGCCAGGGCCTTCAGGGCCACGTCGGCCTGCTTCTGAAGCAGCCAACCGACGACCAGGTCGCCGATCGCCAGCAGGAAGCGGCGGCTGCTCAGGCCGACCTTGTAGAGCGCCCGGGTGTCGCCGCCCTGTGCCTCGCCCAGCCAGCCGGTCATGACGCCCAGCATGTTCTGGATCTCGGCGAGCGCCTTGCCCAGCGCCAGCCGCTCCTCCTTGAGCTGACCGTTGCCGGCCTCGGTGGCGATGAACTCCTGGATCTCGCCGGCGACCGCCATCAGGGCCTTGCCGTTGTCCCGGACGATCTTCCGGAAGATGAGGTCGAGGCTCTGGATCGCCGTCGTGCCCTCGTAGAGGGTGTCGATCTTCGCATCCCGGACGTACTGCTCCAGGGGGTAGTCCTGGAGGAAGCCGGAGCCACCGAAGGTCTGCAGCGACTCGTGCCCGAGCAGCTCGTACGCCCGCTCCGAGCCGACGCCCTTAACCAGCGGGAGGAGCAGGTCGTTGACCCGCTTGGCGAGCTTGGTCGCCTTCTCGTCGCCCGCCGCCTCGGCGATGGCGACCTTGTCCTGCCAGGTGGCGGTGTAGCAGACCAGGGCGCGCAGGCCCTCGGCGTACGCCTTCTGCAGCAGCAGCGAGCGGCGGACGTCCGGGTGGTGGGTGATCGTGACGCGCGGCGCGGTCTTGTCCGCCATCTGGGTCAGGTCGGCGCCCTGCACCCGGCTCTTGGCGTACTCGAGGGCGTTCAGGTAGCCGGTCGAGAGGGTGGCGATGGCCTTGGTGCCGACCATCATCCGGGCGTTCTCGATGATCATGAACATCTGCCGGATGCCCTCGTGCTTCTCGCCCAGCAGCCAGCCCTTGGCCGGTACGCCGTGCTCGCCGAAGGTCACCTCGCAGGTGTTGGAGACCTTCAGGCCCATCTTGTGCTCGACGTTGGTGGCGAAGACGCCGTTGCGCTCGCCCAGCTCACCGGTGTTCTCGTCGAAGTGGTACTTCGGCACCACGAAGAGGGAGAGGCCCTTGGTGCCCGGGCCACCGACGCCCTCGACGCCGACCGGGCGGGCCAGCACGTAGTGGATGATGTTGTCGCTCAGGTCGTGCTCGGCGGACGTGATGAAGCGCTTCACGCCCTCGATGTGCCAGGAGCCGTCGGGCTGCTGGATGGCGCGGGCCCGGCCGGCGCCCACGTCCGAGCCGGCGTCCGGCTCGGTGAGCACCATCGTGGAGCCCCACTGCTTGTCGGCGAAGAGCTTCGCCCACCGCTTCTGCTGCTCGGTGCCCTCGACGTGCAGCACGTGCGCGAAGGACGGGCCGGAGGAGTACATCCACACGGCCGCGTTGGCGCCGAGGATCAGCTCGGCGAGGGACCACACGAGCGCCCGGGGCGCGTTGCTGCCGTCCAGCTCCGTCGGGAGCTCCAGCCGCCAGAACTCGGAGTTCATGAACGCCCGGTACGACTTCTTGAACGACTCCGGCAGCGGCGCGGTGTGCGTGGCCGGGTCGAAGACCGGCGGTTTGCGGTCGCTGTCCGTGTAGCTGGCGGCCAGATCCTCACGGGCGAGGCGGTCGACCTCGGCGAGGATGTCGCGTGCGGTGTCGACGTCCAGGTCCGTGTACGGCTCCTGGCTGAACGCCTGGTCCGCCCCGAAGACCTCGAAGAGGTTGAACTCGAGGTCCCGAAGGTTGCTCTTGTAGTGGGTCATGCTCGCTGGCCCCGCTTCCGGACAGGTGTTACCGATCAGTAACTCCAGACTGTATTACCGATGGGTAGGCAGCGACAAGCCGATCACCGAAGTGACGGCGATTACACACTTGTCGTTCGGGTTGCGAAGGCAGGCGCCGAGCGGCCCCGGCTCAGCTCTCGGCCGCGCCGACTTCCCAGCTGGGGACGGCCACCGTGGCGGCGCCGCGCGAGCCCGTGTACTCCATCAGGACCAGGGCGATGTCGTCGTCGAGCCGGCCGTGCACCCACTCGACCAGGGCGGTCTCCAGCGAGGCGAGCCCGTCGCCGACGGTGCCGTGGCCGAGCAGCCGCCAGGCCCGGTCGGCGGTCGGGAAGAACTCCCCGTCCCGGCGGGCCTCGCCGAGGCCGTCGGTGAAGAGCAGCAGCCGGTCGCCGGGCTCCAGCCGCTCGACCCGGGGGCGTACCACCGGCATGAAGCCCAGCGGCGGGGCCGGGGCCGGCGGTTCGAGCGGGATGACGGCGCCCCGGCGCAGCAGCAGCGGCGGCGGGTGGCCGCAGTTGACGATGGTGAGCGTCCCGCCCCGCTCCTCGACCAGCGCGGCGGTGACGAAGTCCTCGTCACCCACGCTCCGGGCCACCGCCCGGTCCAGGTCGGTCACGACGGCCCGCAGGTCCGCCCGCTCGTACGCCACGTGCCGGTACGAACCCAGCACGATGCTGGCGAGCCGCACCGCGTCGAGGCCCTTGCCCCGCACGTCGCCGATGATCATCCGCACCCCGTACGGCGTGTCGACCGCCTCGTACAGGTCGCCGCCGATCTCGGCGGTGGCGGTGGACGAGATGTACCTGGCGGCCACCGAGAGCGTGCCGACCTGCGGCCCGAGCGGGCGCAGCACTGCCTGCTGGGCGACCGAGGCCAGCCGGGACAGCTCGGCGATGCGTTCGGCCTGCCGCTGCCGTACGGCCGCCGTGGCCACCGCGATGGCGGTGCCCAGCGCGATGCCCGCGACGGCGACCGTGGTGGGCAGCGCCGCGGTCGCCTCCCAGAGCGCGAAGCCGGTGCCCAGGGCCGTGGCGGCCAGGCCCACGCCGAGCACGATCCGCCACGACGCCAGCGCGGCGGTCAGGAACGGCGCGGCCACCATGAGCGCGATGTAGTTCGCCGGACGGCCGTCGGCCAGTTCCACGGCCGAGACGATCGCGAGCAGGACGAAGGCCGCGCCGAGGCCGGCGCGGGATCCGGGGCTCAGTGGGCCGGGGCCCGACTGGAAGGGTCGCGTGCGTACGAGGGACAGCATGCCTGATGGACGTGAGCGGGTGAATGAACCTGGCCCGTCGTCCGAGGATGTTCTGCCCACCCGGATCGTGTCGCCGGACCGATCGCCACCCGGCCGGCGCTCAGCCGAGCACCTCGTAGCGGACCTCCACGTGGCCGGCGTCGAGCGAGGCGATCTGGGCGAACGCGGCCCGGGACAGGTCGAGGCAACGCCCCTCGATGAACGGGCCACGGTCGTTGACGCGTACCGTCACGGACTTGCCGTTCGCCGGGTTGGTGACCCGGACCTTCGTGTTGAACGGCAGGGTCTTGTGGGCGGCGGTCAGCGCGGACGGATCGAAGTTCTCGCCGTTGGCGGTGAGCTGCCCCTCGGAGTAGAACGACGCGCCGCACGAGCCGCTGTCGACGACCGGGCGGGCGGTGCTGCTCTTCTTCGTCGCGGTGGGCTTCGGCGCCGCGGTGCGTGGCTTGCTCCGGGAGGGGGCCTGGGCGGACCGGCTGGCCTTGGGGGCGGCGGTCGCGCTCGGCGACGCGCTGGCGCTCGGCGAGGCGGCCGGCGGGGTGGCCGGGGAGCTGGGGGCCGCGCTGGTCGGCAGGCCGGTGGGCGCGAGGTCGACCGCGGTCGGCCGGGCGGGCTCCGCGTCCGAGGTCAGCTGGACGGCGCCGACGGTGCCGCCGACGGCGAGGGCGACCCCGACCGCTGCGGTGGCCGCGATGCCGGCCGGCGAGGAGAACATGCGGGTACGGGAGTGCCTGCCAGCCACCGGCCCGGTCCTTTCGTCATCTGAACAAACCGGATCGGACCGTAACGAGAGAAGCACATCCGAAGTCAACGTGATCATGGTGGTATGACCGCAATTGCAGTGATACGTGTAGCCGATCATCCGATCCGACGTGGGCCGGGCGGCCCGGGTGCGGGACGGACCGCCGGCCCGGTCCCCGTCGGGGTCACCCACTCGACGGCCAGTCAGACCGCGTGGCGCAGGATGGGTCCATGCCCTCCGAGCTGAGCGGACGCCTCGCCGCGCTGGTCAGGTGGATCGATCCCGGCCCCGGCGCCACGCACCTGGTCAGCGACGTCTCCGGCTGGTGGCGGGACCCGGAGGTCCTCGCCCGGCTGGGACCGGCCCTCGTGGAGCCGTTCCGGGCCGCCCGGCCGACGGTGGTCGTCTCGCCGGCGGTCACCGGATACCTGCTCGGTCCGCTCGCCGCGACGGCGCTCGGCGTCGGCTTCGTGCCGGCCCACAAGCCGGGCGACGGTCGGCTGCCCGCCGGGGCGCTCACCTGGGCGCAGAGCCCGCCGGACTTCCGGGGCCGACGGGTCGACCTGGCCGTGCGGGACCACGGCCTGCAAGGGGGTGACCGGGTGCTGGTGGTGGACGACTGGGTGGCCACCGGGGCACAGGTCCGCGCGCTCTACGAGATCTGCGCCGCGCGGGGCGCGGAACCGGTCGGCACCGCCACGGTCGTGCTGGACTGCCCTCCGGCGATCGCCGCCGAGCTGCGCGTACGGGGGCTCGTGGACGGGGCGGATCTCACGGCTTGACCTGAACCCCGGTTGAGGTCGGAGGATCGCCGCATGGGTGAGGAGATCCTGGACGAGGCGTACCGACGGCTGCACCGCACCGGCCCCGAGTACAAGGGCTGGCTCTCGAACCACGGGCCGATGGCCGTGGAGGCGCTGGTCCGGCACGGCCACGACGGGGTGGTGCACCGCTGGCTGGACGCGTACCTGGGGCGGTTGGACGAGCTGCCGCGCGGCCTGCGGCCGATCGAGGACTGGCGCGAGGCGCTCGGCGACCCGAAGCGGGCCGGGGACTGGCTGGCCCACTTCGACCGGGAGCTGCGGGAACGGCCCTGGCGGGAGGTGCTCGGCACCTGGTGGCCCCGGCTGCTGCCGGGCATCGCCGCCGGTGCCACCCACGGCGTCATCCGGGTCGGTCACGCCGTCCGCGCCCTGGGGGCACCCGCCCGGCCGCCCGGCAGCGCCCCGCGCGAGGCGGCGGAGAGCCCGGAGCGGCTCGCCGAGCTGGGCCAGGCCCTCGCCTACTGGGCCGCCCGGTGGCAGCCGGTCCCCGGCGCCGACCGACCCAGCGGTGCGGGAACGGTCGACGCGGATCACGCCACGTTGGCCGGGGAAGGCGCTGTCCCCGGCGACGGCCACGCCCGGCCGGACGCATGGCACCCGTCGACCGCGGGCGACCCGGCCGGACGAGACCTGCCGACCCCGGGCACCCCGGTCGCCGGCGATGTCGCGCCGCACGTCGCCGCCGCGCTGGCCGGGCTGCCCCGCATCGCCGACCGGACCGGGGGCATCCGGGAACGACTGGGCCGGCTGCCAGCCGTACCGCGGTGGCCGGCCGCGGTGGCGGCGCTGCGGTCGGCGGGGACACCGGCCGGGGCCGAGCGGGACCTGGTCGCGCTGGTGCACGCCGCCAGCCTCGACTACCTGCGCTTCGGGCACGCCGAGCCCGTGATGCTGGTGCACGCGGTGACCGCCCCGACGGCGGTGCTGCGTACGCTGCCGGCTCTCGATCCGGCGCTGTGGGCGGCGAGCGTCGCCGCGGCCTGGTCCGCGACGGCGGCCGTGACCTCGGTGTACGCCCCGGAGCGCCCGGCCGCGCCATCGACGTTGGCTGCCGGCGCCCCGGCGGAGGTCTTCGCCCGGGCCGCCCGGCACGGCGACGCGCACGTGGTGAAGCTGGCCGACGCGGTGCTGGACGCGCACGCGGCGAGCGGCGACGAGCGGGTGCTCGCCGCCGCCGGCTATGCCGGTCACCTGATCTGAACGAAGTCCTCGACCGACGTGCAGACCCGGCCGAGCGCCTCCGCCGAGCGCGCCAGCGGGCCCGGCACCATCAGCGCGTGGTCGGCCTGCTCGATCTCCACCACGTGCGGGGTGAGCCGGCGGGCGAGCGGGCCGTCCCAGGACGGGTCCGCCGTGCCGCCCACCAGCAGGAACGGCGCGGTGGCGCGGCGCAGGCCGTCGACCACGGCGGGCACGTGCAGCAGCGGGGTGAGCCAGACGGCCGGCAGCCCGCGGTCGGCCGCGAGCGGCGTGGCCATCGAGCCGAGCGACTTGCCGACCAGCAGGTGCGTCGGCTCGGCGAGGGTCGGGGCGACCTGCCCGACCACCCATTCGATGGCCGGCCCCGGCCCGTCGCGGTCGGGGGCGAACTGCTCCGGCACCTCCCACGAGAGGGCGTGCAGGGCGTAGCCGACGCGGCGCAGCGCCTCGCCGGCGTAGACGAAGAGGGGGAACCGGGTGTCGTAGCCCCGGCCGGGGATGAGCACCGCGCGCCTGTCCGCCATGCCGCCTCCCGATCGTCGCCCCACCCACCGTAGCGCCCGCCGCACCGACGGTGGGGGCGGAAATGCCACGACGGTTGATCGACGGCGACGGTACGGTCGACAGGATGTGGCCTCGGATCGGTGGACTGCGCGCCCTCGCCCTCGGCACTCCCGGTGAGCTGCGTACGCGGCTCAACGCCCTGGTGCTCGCCGGGGTGAAGACGGCGACCGCCGGGCTGACCACCGAGTACGCCGAGGAGGGCGAGGAGCTGGAGCACGCCGGCGAGCGGCTGGCCCTCGTCGACGACGAGGACGCGCTGGTCGGCGTCGTGGAGGTCACCGGCGTCGAGGTGGTCCGCTTCGCGGACGTGCCGTGGGACTTCGCCCGCTCCGAAGGGGAGGGGGATCGGTCCATCGAGGAGTGGCGCGCCGGTCACGCCGCCTACTGGGCGCGCGTGGGCACCCCCGTCACCGACGACAGCAAGGTGGTCTGCATCCGGTTCCGGTTGGTCTCCGGCGGCGACGGCGGCATCACCACCGGAGACCTCGGCACCTGAGGTCGCCGGCTCGACGCGTCCGCCGGCCGGGCTGACGTCTCCGGCGAGGGCGCCCGGTCAGGCGCGACGCAGCTCGGGCAGCAGGCGGGTGGCGACGTCCGCCAGGACGGCCTCGTCGCCGGCATACCAGCTGCTGGCCCGGGGCCAGTGGGTGACCACGTCGGTGAAGCCGAGGGCGGCGGCCCGGCCGACCTGGTCGGCGAAGAACTCGGCGCTGCGCAGCGAGAAGACCGGCGCGGAGTCGAGCGAGAGGTAGCGGTCCAGGGTGCCCGGGTCCCGACCCGCCGCGGCGAGCGTCGCGTCCATCCGGGCGGCGGCCTCGGCCACCCCGTCCCACCAGCGCTCCAGGTCGTCCTCGTCGGGCCCGGTGGTGACCCAGCCCTGGCCGAACCGCGCCACCAGCCGCATCGACCGGGGCCCGTTGGCGGCCATCACGAACGGCACCCGGGGCGTCTGTACGCAGCCCGGGTTGTTCCGCGCGTCCACGGCGGTGAACCACTCCCCGCGCCAGGTCGTGCCGTCCTCGCGCAGGATGAGGTCGAGCAGCTCGGCGAACTCGGCGAGCCGGTCCACCCGTTGGCGCGGCGGCAGCGTCTCCCCGCCCAGGACGGCCGAGTCGAAGCCGATGCCGCCCGCGCCGAGGCCGAGCAGCAGCCGCCCGCCGGAGACGTCGTCGAGCGCGGTGACCTGCCGGGCGAACGCGGCCGGGTGACGGAAGTTCGGCGAGGCGACCAGCGTGCCGAGCCGGATCCGGGAGGTCACCGTCGCGGCGGCGGTCAGCGTGGTCACGGAGTCGAACCACGGGCCGTCGACCAGGTCCCGCCAGCCCAGGTGGTCGTACGTCCAGGCGTGGTCGAAGCCCCACTCATCCGCCTGCGACCAGCGGCGACGCGAGTCGGACCAACGCTGGTCGGGAAGGATCACGATGCCAATCCGCATGATCGCCAGCCTAGGCCTCGTGGCGGAGGGCGGGCCAGGCCGTCGCGGTCGGGGCGGGCCTTGACCATATATCGATGATCTGAGTATGGTGTCGCCCGTGACCGCGATGCGAGAGCCGACCTTCCTGATCCTCACCGCGCTCGCCGGTGGCCCCCGGCACGGCTACGGCATCATCCGCGAGGTCACCGCCCTGTCCGCGCAGCGCGTCACCCTGCTGCCCGGCACCCTCTACGCCGCGCTCGACCGGCTGCACGCCCAGGGGCTCGTCGCGCCCGACCGCGAGGAGACCGTCGACGGCCGGCTCCGCCGCTACTACCGCCTCACCCCCGACGGGATCCGCGCCCTGGACGTCGAGACCGCCCGGCTGCGCCAGCTCGCCACCGCCGCCGAGAGCCGGCTGCGGGCGCTCCGCCCCGGCACCGCCTGACCGCCCCGCACCCGCACCTCGTCTGCCGCACCCGCACCGGCCCGTCGGTGCGTACCGATCGGAAGGACAGTCATGCCGACGACCGGCGACCCGCTCGCCCGCCGCTACCGGCGGCTGCTGTTCTGCCACCCCCGCGCCTACCGGCAGGCCCGGGCCGACGAGATGGTCGGGGTACTGCTGGACGCGGCGCCGCCGGACCGCACCCGGCCGACGCCGCGCGAGGCCGCCAACCTGATCCGGCACGGCCTGCGTTGCCGGCTGGGACGACCGGCCAGCCGCACGGTCGGCGTCTGGGCCACCCTCACCGCCGTCATCTGCGGCCTGTTCACCGCCGCCCTCGCCACCCGGGCCGCCTGGGAGACCTCTCCGCCGCAGCCCGACCGGGCCGAGACCGCCGCCCTCTTCGCCGCCGTGCTGCCCGGTCACGACCTCGGCGACGTCGACCTGGCGCCGGCCTTCTTCACCTTCTACAGCCAGCCGCTCACCGTCCGGGCGCTGGACAACCTGCTGCTCGGGGACGGCGGCGAATACCAGCAGAGCGCCGTCGTGGCCGGCACGGCCGGCACACCCCCGATGCCCGCCGACGAGACGCTCGCCCTGGCGCAGCGGCGCCTGCGCGAGACCGGCTGGCAGGTGTACGAGCCGGAGGTCCGCAGCAACCCGGGCTGTGTCGACAAGACGTGCGTCCAGGTCGTCACGATCACCGACACCACCCTGCTCGCCCGGCGCGGCGACACGGTCCTCCAACTCCAGGTGGCCGCCCCGCCCTCGCCCGACGGCAGCAACCTGTCGCTGGCGCTGAGCCGGACGGCCCCGCCGGCCGTGCTGCCGGCCGGCGTCGCCGGTGGCCTGCTGGGAGCGGCCCTCGGCTGGCTGGTCTTCGGCTGGGCCAGCCGGCGCACCGAGGCGGGAAATCCCGCCCGGGGAGCGGTCAGCGTCCTGTTCGCGATCACCCTGTTCCTCTGGTGGACGCCCGTACTGCTGACCGTCCCGAGCCTGCTCCAGCATCACCGCGCCGAGCCGCACCCGACGTGGCACCCGCTGTGGGAGTGGCTGGGTCAGCCAGCGGGCTCGCTGCTGTTCGTGGTGGGCGCGGCGAGCGCGCTGCTGGGGCTGGCGCTGGCCGCCGTACCCCGGCGCAGCCCGCAGCCGACGGCCGCCGTCGGCTGACCGCCGGGACATCGGGCGGCGGGGCGACGTCGGACGTGGTGGCGTCGGACGGCGGCCGTGTCCGACATCGGACCTGATGGCGTCATATCCGACGTCGGACGTGGTGGCGTCGGACGGCGGCCGTGTCCGACGAAACGCTCTCCGGCGCCAGTCCTACCGGCTCCGATCCGTCGTCAGTCCCACCAGAACGACCAGGAGTGCAGGCCGAGGAGCTGCTCGGCGTAGGCGGTCAGGGATCCGGCGCCCTGCCAGACGTTGTCCGGGCAGAAGGCGAAGTGCTCGGCCGCAACCGCCAGGGCGTGCCCGGTCGACGTCGGTGGCGCGGCGACGCTGAGGTTCAGGGTGGCGAACCCGACGCCGACAACCCGTACGCCGAACCGGTCCTCCCAACTCCGCAGCACCGCCGAGATCTCCCCGGCGTCGCCGGTGTGGTTCGCCGGGCCGTACCAGCCCACCACGGCGAGCGTGTCCGCGCTGCGGGCGGCCGGCACGAGCCCGAGACGCGTCCGCCCGTCCACGAGGAACTCCGCGCACTCGTCGGCGAGCACGTCGGGCGCCTCCGCCAGGTCGCCGGGCGGGGCGAGGCCGGGCCAGTCCTGGCCGAACGGGGCCGTGACGTCCGACGTGCCGTCCTCGCCGGTCGTCGCACAGTCGGCCCACCACCGGGCCAGCACCTTCGCCACGTCGTGCTGCTCCGGCGACGACATGTCGGCCGGAGACACCTCGCCGTCGGCCCACGGGCGGCCCTCGTCGCTCGACAACCCGCTCAGCAGCAGCGGCCACAGCCCGGACTCCGGATGCCGCGACCGCATCCGCGCCCACAGTCCCGGATCGGCCGGGGCGTCGCTCAGCCAGTACGGCGGCGGTCCACCGTCCTCCGGCTCGACGGTGCGGCCGGGCGGCAGCGTCGCGGGCGGTAGCGAACTCAGCAACCGGGAGAGGTCCGAAATCACGGCGAGAGCGTAGGCGGCCCGTACGACCAATCCTGGCCCGCCCGCGACGCCCCGGGCCTACGGGGCCTCGGACCGCTCGTCGTGCCGCGGCGCCGCGCCTGGACGCCGTCGATGCTCGGTGTGAACGCGGCGATCTCGCCGCCGTCCGGCCCGGGCGGTGGATTTCGGTGGCTGAGTCCTGCCCGCAGGGGCTAGAACGGTGGTCGTGACCGCCGACATGGACGCCGACGAGGTCCACGCCGTCCTGGCCGCTCTCACCGCCGCCGGGTGCCGGGCCTGGATCGGCGGCGGCTGGGGCGTCGACGCGCTCGTCGGACACCAGACCCGCGCGCACCGCGATCTGGACCTGGCCATCGCCGCGGAGCAGGAGGCCGCGGCGTTGAACGCCCTCGGCCGGCTCGGCTACGTCGTCGAGACCGACTGGCGGCCGGTCCGCGTCGAGGTCGTCGCCGACGGGCGGGGGCGGGTCGACCTGCATCCGCTGGCGTTCGACGAGGCCGGCGACGGCCACCAGGCCGGCCTCGACGGCGGCACCTTCCGCTGGCCGAAGGGCTGCTTCACCACCGGCACCATCGCCGGTCGCCGGGTCGACTGCATCTCGGTCACCCAGCAGCTGCTGTTCCACAGCGGCTACGAACCGCGCGACGTGGACCGCGCCGACCTTGCCTGGCTGCACCGCCTCGCCACGCGCCCGGCGCCCGGCGACGAGCGAAGGCCCTGAGCCGGCGGCCGCTCCGGACCTGGGCTTCGCCGGAACCGTCCATCGGCGGCTCTACCTGCCCGGGCCCCGTCGTCGGGCTGGCCGGTACGACTTCAGCCCGGACGCCGCCCCACGCCCGGGGAACATCCACGCTGCGCAGCGGTCCGGCGGGCCGGCGGTCAGGCGGTCAGGCCGGTGTCAGGATCAGCCAGCCGAAGCCGACGACGTCGCGGTAGCCGGTGAGGTACTCGACGCGCCGCTCGTCGGCGAACGCGCGCGCCTCCGGCGTGCCGAGGCGCTCGATGCCCGCACGCCAGTCGGACTCGAAGTCGTCCCACTCGGCGAGGGTGGACACGGCGACGTGCAACGGTCGGAACCCGGCGTCCACGGCGAGCTGGGCCAGGCCAGCCAGGTCGGGCATGTCGCCGAAGATCTCACGGACCTGCGCGCCGGGGCTGGCCTGGTAGAAGCCGTCAGCGAACAGCAGCCTGCCGCCGGGCAGCGTGAGCCGGTGCAGCGCGGCGAGGGCTCGCGCGGCGTCGCCCCAGATCTGGCCGGCCCCGACATTGACGACGAGGTGGGCGGGCCGGTCCCAGGTGGCCGCGTCCGCGCCGTGGAAGGTGACCCGCTCGGCGGCTCCCCGTTCCGTCGCGCGCAGCCGGGCCCGTTCACAGTCGATGGCGTGGCGTTCCACGCCGTCGCCGGCGATGCCGTGGGCCTCGCACAGCCGCAGGAGCAGCTCGCCGTTGCCGCAGCCCAGGTCCAGGGCCCGCCAGCCCGGCCCGGTGGGGGTCAGTCGCCGGACCAGGTCCGCCACCCGCTCCTCGCCGAGCGGCGAGTTGAAGGTCAGGTTGGCCGCGGCGGCGGCCAGGTAGGTACTGCGATCCTGGCTGTTCACCGGCACACCGTACGACAGCGGGCCCGTGCCCGAGGGCATCGAGAACGTTGGTCGAGGGCTCCCGTCCTGGTCAAGGCCTCAGCGTGGAACGATCATGTCCGTGGAGAGTCTGGGAGTCCTCGGCGCGGTGCTCTGCGGCGCGCTGAGTTGCCTCCTCGTCTGCCTGATGCTCTGTGCCGTCGCTGCGGCTTGGGCAGCTTGGCCCACACGCCGGAAGTAGCCACTGCCGGCTCGGTCGCCGCAGACGTTCAAGCGGCTCTGATACCGCAGCGGCCGACCTGGGGCTGGGACTCCTGTTTCTCGGCGGCGCGCTGCTCCGGTTCAGTCGCACCCGGCGGGTTTCCCCTCTTCGCCCGGCGGTGAGCGGTGACCGCGCCGTCCGCGTGAAGGAGCCGCACCACCGGCCGTGGAGCGCGAAACGCCTGTGTCCGGTGGCCGCTTGGTTGCGTTTCGTGCCCACCTGACCGGCCAACCCTCTGGTTACTGGCCCGTGGATGGCCCGTCGGAATCAGCCTGGCGCTCGGCTTGCCAGTTGGCGTGTCCCTTCAGCAGGTAACCGGTCCAGTAGATCGCGAACAGGATCAGGAAGCACGTGAAGAACACCCCCGAGACGATGCTCGCAATGACGAGTGCTTCCCTTCCGTCAGATAGTCCGTGTACGGCAAATCCGGCGAGACCCAGGAAGAAGAAGATGACCATGTAGATGGGCAGCGCCGGGCTGTCAGCCGGGTGAGGAACGCGAGGCAACCATGGGGCGTGAGAGTCTTTGTCGATCACGCTGTGAGTATCGAGGACCCCGGCGGTAGGAGCTAGCGGGTCTCCTCGCCGAGCCGTCGTGGACCGTCCGATGTCGACCGGAGGTCGCCGGCCGGCTGAGAATGCGCGGGGCTGATGGCACGCGGCGAGATCATTGGCCTTGGAACGCCGAAGGCCGGTGTGGGTGACTCGGGGGACCGAGGGCAGCCGGCGTAGCCGGTGCGGCAGCGGATCACCAGAAGCTCGACGGCGGCCAACCACCCTGGCGGTCGTCACAGCCTGGTCCCGGTCGCCGGTCTCTAGCCGGTGCGGGCGCGGTAGCACGCGCTATTGCCCTCCGCCGACCGATATGCGATAGACGTCCGCAGACCGATTTGCGATACCTCAGTGCGCTGATCGCGGCATGTGATTACGCTTCGACATTTGCCCCGCTGCACAATACGGCGACTGTTTCCACGCGCTGTGCTGGGTGTCGCGTCGGGCGTCTAGCGGAGGGGCGATATGGATTTCACGCTGCCGGACGGCCGGGTCCTGGGCTGGGCGGAGTACGGCGATCCGGACGGGCCGCCGGTGGTGTTCCTGCACGGCACGCCGGGCTCGCGGATCAGCCGCCCGGACGACACGGCGTTGGCGGGTGTCCGCCTGATCACCGTGGACCGGCCCGGGTACGGTCGGTCCACACCTGTCCGACAGCCGACGCTCCTCGGGGTCGCTGACGACGTCGGTGCACTGATGAGCTCTCTGCGGATCGAGCGCTTCGGGCTGATCGGGTTCTCTGGCGGCGCGCCGTACGCCGTGGCCTGTGGGGCCAGGTTCCCGCATCGACTGACCGGGGTGGTCGCCGCAGGCTTCACCGGCCCCTACCGAGAGCTGCGCACGGTGGGTGGCTGGCAGCGGTTTCAGGCGTGGGCCTTGCGGACCGTTCCGGGGTTCGGGCCCCGCTACGTGACCCGCGCCGCCGCATGGTATGCCGAGGATCCGCTCAAACAGCATCGGCAACTGCTTGCCGCGGGCCAGGACCCCTGGATGCAGCCCTACGAGGAGTCCAACCGCGAAGGTGCCCGCCAAGGCGCGGCCGGGCTGGCCAGCGACTGGCTCGCCACCGACATCCGCCCATGGGGGTTCCGCCTGCGCGACGTCCCCTGCCGCGTCCTCATCTGGGCTGGCCGACACGACCCCGGCCGAGCCGTCCCCGACGCACCGCTGATCGCCGCACGGATACCCAACGCCATGGTTCGGATCAGCGAGGACGCAGCCCACACGCCCTCGCCGGCCCACTGGCAAGCGATGCTGACGTGGGCAACGAGCGGCTGAGAATCGGCGGTCCCAAATGGCCGCGGAACCGGACGGATTGAAGCACATCCGCTACTCGGCATGACAGGGCATTGGTCGGGCGGCTGACCTGCCGCCCCTCGATCGCCGGACCTTGCCGCACATCACCTGACGGAGCTGTGTAGCAAACCGGCTGATCGCAGGCAGATGTGCACATCCGATCTGCCAGGGCGACGATGCCGCCCGCTGGCCGGCGAACGCGACGAGCCATACCCGCGCGATCGCCATGGCAGCGTCCGGTTCCCTATTGCGGCCCCACCGGTGGGGACTGTCGTTGCCCGCCGTGTCGAAATGTCTGGGCACGCCTGAGGGGTGCCGGGAACAATGTGGACATTCCGGCCGATGCGCGGCCCTGCCACGCTCAGGCCCTTGCTGGGCCCCGCGCCCTGATACCGCGCCTTAGCGTGGCAGGGTGGCAGCACCCCGCAGGGCACCGCCGTCGGAGATGAGCCGTCGGTTGACGTTCCTGTTCGCGTTGGCGGCGGGCGTGGCCATCGGCAACCTGTACTGGGCGCAGCCGCTACTCGGCTTCATTGCAGGCGACCTGCGCGCCACGACCGCGACAGCCGGCTGGCTCGTCACCATGACGCAGGTCGGGTACGCCGTCGGCGTGCTGCTGCTCGTACCGCTCGGTGACGTCCTGGACCGCCGCCGGTTCGTCCCGGTGATGCTGTTGACCTCGGCCGCCGCACTGCTGCTGTGCGCGCTGGCGCCGTCGATCGGTCTACTTCTCCTCGCACCCTTCAGCGGGGTGATGATCCGGCCCCGGTTGGTGTAGCCGGGGCCTGGCGGGTAACGACGACGAGGGGACGGCCCACTGGGCGTGCTCGGCATGACGACGATTTCCGGGCAGGTCCTCACACCGCTCGCCGGGGACCTGGCCGGCGACACCCACCGCGGTCGGATCGTCGGCGTCGTCGGGTCCGGGACCCTCACCGGGATCCTGGCCTCCCGCACGATCAGCGGGTTGGTCGCCGGCACCGCCGGGTGGCGTACGGTCTTCGCCCTCGCCGCGATCGTCGCCGTCCTGCTCGCGGTCGTGCTCTACCGCGCGATTCCACCGCTGGCACCGCGGACGCGCATGCCGTACCCGCAGCTCATCGCCTCGGTAGGCGCGGTGGTCATGCGGGAGCGGGCAGCCCGATGGACGCTGGTCCTGGCCGCCACAGGGTTCGCCACGTTCTCGCTGTTCTGGACGGCGCTGACGTTCCTGCTCAGCGGCCCACCGTTCCGGTACCCGGTAGCGGTGATCGGATTGTTCGGGTTGGCCGGCCTCGCTGGTGTCCTTTCCGGCCTGCACGGCGGTCGTCTGCACGACCGCGGCTGGTCGCTTGCGGCCACCGGCACGGCCTGGGTACTGGCCCTCGGCGCATTCGTCGTCGCGGCGTTCGCCGGCCGCTCCGTCGTACTCATCATCATCGCGATCATCATGCTCGATGTCGCCCTACAGACGCAGGCTCTCCTCAACCGGGCGCGGCTGTTCGCCCTGTCCCACGAGGCCCGCAGCCGGATCAACACGGCGCTGGCCACCGGCAACTTCATCGGCGCTGCTATCGGCTCCGCCGCCGCGATCACGCTCTGGTCTGCGGGCGGCTGGACAGCGATCACGATCGCGGGAGCGGTGCTCTGCTGCTTCGCGCTCACCGTGTGGGTGCTGGGACGTCGGGGCCCACTCGTGATCGCTTCGCCGTGACAGGAAGGCGGGCCGGACGCAGCCCGATGACCCGGACGACGGCATGGCCGCAGAGTGGTCCGGCGCCGGTAGTGGCCCGTGGATGGCCCGTGGCATGATCACGGGCTCGGGGAACGTCGAAGGCCCCGGTCGGGATCTGCGTCCTGACCAGGGCCTTTCGCGTGGAGCGGGTGACGGGAATCGAACCCGCACTGTCAGCTTGGGAAGCTGATGTTCTGCCATTGAACTACACCCGCAGGCGGCACCACTGTACCTGAGTCGTCACGACGCTGCACCCAGGTACCCCTCCGACACCACCAGGCGCCACGATCTTGGCAGCTAACGGCCCCCGGAGGGGCCTCAACTTACCAAGATCGCTCTGCGCCACCGCCCGCCGCCACCACGCCAGCCACGCCACCACCCCGCCGCGTCACCGTCAGCCACGAACCGCCCGGCCGCGTGGCACGACGTGCCCGAGTCGCGCGTCGTGGTCCGGATCCGGACCGCGGGTCGTGTCCCGCGTCAAGCAACGTCGATGCGCGCCCAGCCGCTGCCAGGAAAATTTCCACCGCGGCAACATATGGCCATTCTCAAATTCATCGATGGGTTGTAACGTCTGCCCAACGTTCCAGTCACGGCGTGACATACCCCCTGTCGCGTCGCCAGAAAGAGGTGGGCCCATGGGACTCCGTCCCAACCTGCTGACCCGGCGTACGGCCGGCGTCGCGTCGACGACCCTCGCGCTGCTGCTCAGCACCGCCGCCGTGGGGGTCGTACCGGCCGCTTCGGCCTTCTCCGCCGCCCCGACCGAGGTCTGCGTCGAGCCGGCCGACGTCCACTCGGACGCCCGCGTCAAGCCGGGCAGCGGCGCCAAGCACGAGCCGAACGAGCTGACCCTCGCGGAGACCCGCGAGCGCGAGGCCGACATGGCCGCCGCGCTGCGCGAGCGGGCCCGGTTCCGTACCGGCGCCGGGGCCTCCACGATGGCCGCCGCCGTCACCATCCCGGTGGTGGTGCACGTGATCCAGGAGAACAGCACCCGGGCCGGCGGCAACATCCCCGACTCGATGGTCAACTCGCAGATCAACGTGCTGAACCAGTCGTTCAGCGGGGCCACCGGCGGCGCGTCCACCGCGTTCAGCTTCCAGCTCCAGAAGATCAACCGGGTGACGAACCCGTCCTGGTACCCGATCGTGCAGGGCTCCTCGGCGGAGCGGTCGATGAAGACCTCGCTGCGTACGGGCGGCAAGAACACCCTCAACATCTACCTGGGTGAGCTGAGCAACGGCCTGCTCGGCTGGGCGACCTTCCCGACCCGCAACCTCAACAGCATGGACGGCGTCGTCGTGCTGAGCGAGTCGCTGCCGGGCGGCACCGCCACCAACTACAACCAGGGCGACACGGGCACCCACGAGGTCGGCCACTGGCTGAACCTCTACCACACCTTCCAGGGTGGCTGCTCCGGCTCGGGCGACAGCGTCAGCGACACCGCTGCCGAGGCGTCGCCGGCCTCCGGCTGCCCGACCGGGCGGAACACCTGCACCGCCCCCGGCGTCGACCCGATCACCAACTTCATGGACTACAGCTACGACTCCTGCATGTACCAGTTCACCGCCGGGCAGGCCAGCCGCATGCTGACCGCCTGGAACGCGTACCGCGCGGCGTAGTTACGCCGTACGACTCCACCGGTGCCGGCCTCGCTCGACGGGGCCGGCACCGGCGTCTGTGCGGCCGGGCACGCGGGGGTCGGGCGGTGGTCACGGTGCGGCGCCCCGGAGGGGGACGGCCCGGGGCGCCGCACCGCGTCTCAGGCGGCGGGGCGGGCGGCGTGGTCGCCGACGCGCCCCGACCGGGTCTCGGGCACCAGCGCGGTGCCGGCGTCAGCCGCGCGGGGGTCGAGCCACACCTGGACGGCGGGTCGGCCGTGCCACTCGCTGGCGCCGCCCGCGACGCCGGACTCGCGGCGGGCCAGCATCGCCACGTCGACGGTGAACTCGAAGACCCGCCAGTCGACCTGCGGCGCGGCCCGGTGGCTGCGGGCCAGCCGGGCGACCCGCGCCGGGTCGGTCACCGGCCGGGCGTGGCCGGCGACGTAGGCTTCGTCGTCGCTCTCCTCGGGCGGGAACGAATGCAGCGCGTAGCGGCCGTCGCGCTCCAGGTCGCGCCGCTTGGGCGAGTCGACGACGAAGCAGAAGAGCCCCTCGTCGGTGATCACCGGGGACACCGGGTGCACCCGGGGACCGCCGTCGGCGCGGACGGTGGCCAGGTAGCCGAAGCCCGGCCCGTACTGCTGCATGAGGAGGCGGATCCCGTCGGCGAGGCGGGGCTCGTCGGCGGCGAATTCGGACCAGGAAGCCATGCCGGCATTCTATCGAACAATTGTACGAAGATGCACTCCGACACGCAGGTCACGCGTGTCGGTCGCTAAGGTGTGCGGATGCTGCTCTCCGACCGCGACCTGGCCTCCGAGATCGAGGCGGGAACGCTCGCGCTGGAGCCGTTCGAGCCCGCGCTGGTGCAACCGTCCAGCATCGACGTACGCCTGGACAAGCTCTTCCGGGTCTTCAACAACCACCTCTACACCCACATCGACCCCGCGCAGCAGCAGGACGACCTCACGTCGATGGTCGAGGTGCCCGAGGGCGAGCCGTACGTGCTGCATCCGGGCGAGTTCGTGCTCGCCTCGACGCTGGAGGTGATCACGCTCGGCGACCAGCTCGCCGGCCGCCTGGAGGGGAAGAGCTCACTGGGCCGGCTGGGCCTGCTCACCCACTCCACGGCGGGCTTCATCGACCCGGGCTTCTCCGGTCACGTGACCCTCGAACTGTCCAACGTCGCGAACCTGCCGATCACCCTCTGGCCGGGCATGAAGATCGGTCAGCTCTGCATCTTCCGGCTCTCGTCGCCGGCGCAGCACCCGTACGGCTCGGCCGTCTACGGCTCGCGCTACCAGGGGCAGCGTGGCCCGACCCCGAGCCGCTCCTGGCAGCACTGGCGCACCTGGCCCACCCGCTGACCCGACCTGCGAGCGCGCGGAGGGCCCCCGCCGGGCAGGGACCCTCCGCGCGCCTCAGCCGGGTCGGCCGTAGCTGTGGATCGGGCCGTCGTCGACCTTCTTCATCTTGATCGGCACCCCGGCGCGGGAGGCGTGCACCACCCAGCCCCCGCCGACGTACATGCCGACGTGGTGCAGGTCGCTGTAGTAGAAGACGAGGTCGCCCGGGCGCAGCTCGCCCCGGCTCACGGACGCCGTGGCCCGGCGCTGCTGCGCGGCGTTGTGCGGCAGCGACACCCCCGCCTTCGCCCAGGCGGCGAGCATCAGGCCGGAGCAGTCGTACGAGTTCGGCCCCTCGGCGCCCCAGACGTAGGGCTTGCCGATCTGTGCGCAGGCGAACTTCACGGCGGTGCCCGCCGGGCCGCCGGGATAGCCGGCCGGGCAGGGGGCGGGACGCAGCGGCCCGCCGCCGCCGTTGCCGTAGACCCGCAGCCGTAGCTTCTGCAACCGGTCGATCTCGGCGTTGATCTGCTTCTTCTTCGCCGCGAGCTGGGCCTCGGTGCGGCTGAGCTGGACGACCATCTCGTCCAGCGGCGCCTTCTTGGCGGCCAGCCGGTCGCGCAGCTCGGCGACCTGCCGCACGTCCTGCTGCTGGTGCTGGGCGAACTGGTCGAGCAGTTCGAGCTGCCCGATCATCTCGCTCGGTGAGCGGCTGCCCAGCAGGGCGTTGACGGCGGAGACGTTCTCGCCCTTGTAGGCGCGGGCTGCCAGCGCGCCGACCTTCTCCATCGCCTGGTCGACCTGCTTCTCCAGCGGCCCGATCTGCGCGGCGAGCGCGTCGGCCTGCTTCCGCCTGGCGGCCAGGTCCTGGCGGGTGGCGTTGTGCCGTTCGATGATCGGTTCGAGCTTGTTCCAGTCCTCGTCGATCTGCCGCTCGATCTCGGCGACCGTCGGTTCGGCGTGGGCCGCCGTGGCGCCGCCGGTCAGGACGACGGCGAACGCGGCCAGGGCGGCGAGGGCGGTGGTGCAGCGGTACCAGCGTGGGCGCGGCGCAGCCGTCACCGGGTCGGCGAGGGCCGACCGGGCCGACGGTGGCCGCGGGGCATGGTGTGCCACCGGGCTTCGTACTCCTTCTTCCGTACCGCCTACCGGGTTAGCTGACGGGTTCGGGCGGGAAGGGGCGCCCTACCGCAGGACTGCGGATTCACCCCGGGGAACCTGGGTCCCCGGCTCGCTCGGGAGCGACTCGGCGGTGTCGGACCGTCACCGCCCTGGTTGGACGGAATGTCACCGGCCGACGAATGACCAGAGTAGAGACGACCGTTATCGATCCGCAACCCTACGGGCAGTGACACTCCGTACCCACCCGGATCGGGCGGATCCGCAACCCGGGCGACGAAGATTTTCTTCCTTCTGAAGTGTCTGACGGAAAGGTATTGACCAGAGGCGGCGGACGGGGCGAAGGTGACCCCACCTTTGCCCGTCCGAACTGGGGGTCTGATGCACCTGTCAGCGACATCGAGGAGCAGACGCGTCCTGCTGGCCGCCGCCGTGGCCGCCGCCATGGCGGCGACGCCGCTCACCGCCGCCGGATCCGCCGCCGCGGCAGCGCCGGTGAACGACCGGCAGCAGCAGTACGCCGCCGCGGCCGCCGAGTACGGCGTACCGGAAAGCGTCCTGCTCGGGGTCTCCTACCTGCAGTCCCGCTGGGACACCAACGCCGGCACGCCGAGCACCAGCGGCGGCTACGGACCGATGCACCTCACCGACGCCGAGCACGTCACCGCCCTCGCCGGCGGCACGCACCACGACGAGGGCACCGAGGACCCGCGCGGCGACGACTCCCGCCCGTCCCTGGCCGAGGCGGGCGAGCCGCCGGCCGCCACGCCGCCCGCCGAGGCCGCGCTGCGGACCGTCGACGCCGCCGCCGAGTTGACCGGCGCCAGCGAGGAGTCGCTGCGGACGGACGTCACGGCGAACATCCGGGGCGGCGCGGCGCTGCTGGCCGCGTACCAGAAGGAGATCGGCGCCCCGGTCGGCGCCGGCACCGACCCGGCGGCCTGGTACGGCGCGGTGGCCCGGTACTCCGGCGCGGACAGCGCCGACGCCGCGGCGGCCTTCGCCAACGAGGTGTACGCCACCATCGCCACGGGCGACAGCCGGGTGACCGACGACGGGCAGCGGGTCACGCTGGCCGGCCGGGCGGTCCAGCCGGACCGCTCCTGGCTGGACCGGCTGCGCCTGCGCAAGCTCGCCCGGCCGGACGGGCTGGAGTGCCCGAGCGACATCTCCTGCGAGTGGATCCCGGCGCCGTACGAGAACTACGGCCCCACCCTGGGCGACTACGGCAACCACGACCTGGGCAACCGTCCCACCCAGCAGAAGATCGAGTACATCGTCATCCACGACACCGAGGGCTACTTCGGCCCCAGCGTCAACCTGGTCAAGGACCCGAAGTGGGTGGGTTGGCACTACACCCTGCGCTCGGTGGACGGGCACATCGCCCAGCACATCAAGACCAAGAACGTCGGCTGGCACGCCGGCAACTGGTACGTGAACGCCAAGTCCATCGGCCTCGAACACGAGGGCTTCGCCGGGCACGGCACCTGGTACACCGAGGCGATGTACCGCACCTCCGCCAAGCTGGTCCGCCACCTGGCGCGGGCGTACAACATCCCGCTGGACCGCAACCACATCATCGGGCACGACAACGTCCCCGGCACCGTCGCCGCGAACGTGCGCGGCATGCACTGGGACCCGGGACCGTACTGGGACTGGTCGCACTACTTCGACCTGCTGAAGGCGCCGTTCAAGTCGACCGGCACGCACCGGACCGGGCTGGTCACCATCGACCCGGACTTCGCCACCAACCAGCCGCCGTTCACCGGCTGCAACCGGCAGCCTCCGGGCGTGCCGAACCCGCCCCCGGCGACGGCCCCCTGCCCGCTGCGCGGCTCCTCCGCGCTGTTCCTGCACAACGCCCCGAGCCACGACGCGCCGCTGGTCAACGACATCGCGCTGCGGCCCGACGGCACCCCGAACACCACGTACGTCTCCGACCACGGCGCCCGCGTCTCGGCCGGCCAGACGTACGCGCTTGCCGAGGTGCAGGGCGACTGGACCGCGATCTGGTACCTCGGCCAGAAGGGGTGGTTCCACAACCCGGCCGCCAAGCCGACGGCGAAGTGGACCGTCGGGTTCGTGGTGACCCCGAAGGCCGGTAAGGCCACCATCCCGGTGTACGGCCGGGCCTACCCGGAGCAGGCCGCGTACCCGGAGGGCGTGCCGTACCAGGCGATCTCGCCGCTGCAGTACACGCTCTCGGCCGGCCAGCGGTACGCCGTCGGCAACCTGCTCCCCGGCGAGTACTACCGGGCCACCACGTTCGACGGCTCCGCTCCCCACGACCAGACGGTCGTCCGGGGCGACAACAGGTACGTGCAGGTCCAGTTCGGTCACCGGATCATGTACGTCAACCTGGACGATGTGAACCTGGTGCCGTCCCCGCTGGGCGCGCCCCGCTGATCCCACCGCACGACGAGGGCCCCCGGTCGATCCGACCGGGGGCCCTCGTGTCGTTGCGGGTGCGGGACGAGCTGGCCCGTCAGGGCCGGCGGAACCCGGCCACCGGCATCGTGTTGATGCTGGAGACGTTTACCGGTTTGCCGGCCCGCGGCGCGTGCACCATCTTGTCGTTGCCGAGGTAGAGGCCGACGTGACTCAGGTCGGACTTGAAGAAGACCAGGTCACCCGGGCGCGCCTCAGAGCGTGGGATGGCCTTGCCCTCGTTCCACTGCGCACCCGTGAAGTGCGTCAGGTGGACCCCCGCCGCCTTGTAGGCGTACTGGGTGAGGCCGGAGCAGTCGAACGAGTTCGGGCCGGTGGCACCCCAGACGTACGGGTCGCCGACCTGCGCGCAGGCGGTCCGGATCGCGGTACGGGCCTTCTCGCTGACCACCCCGTTGATGGTCGGGCACTTCTCCGTCTTGACCGTCGTCACCGGCATCGACGCCTCGAGCTTCTTGATGTCGGCGTCGATCTGCTTCTTCTTCGCGGCCAGGTCGTTCTGCTGCTTCGTCTGCGACACGATGAGCGTGTCGAGCTTCTGCTTCTCCGTGTCGTACTTCTGGCGGACCCGGGTCACGCCCTCGAGCTGCTTGCGCTCCTGCGCGGCCAGCCGGTCCAGCAGCGTCAGCTGCTCGGTCAGCGTGTCGGGCTTGGCGCTGACCAGCAGCGCGCCGATGTCGTGGGACGGGCCGGAGATGTAGTAACGGGAGGCGAGATCGCCGACCCGGTCCATCGCCAGCTCGCTCTCCAGCGCCAACGGCTGGATCTTCTTCTGCAGGTCCTCCGACTTCTTGCGGTTGACCTTCAGCTGCGCCCGCACCTTGTTGTACTGCTCGATGGTGGGCTCGAGCTGCTCCCACTTCTGGTCGATCGCGGCCTCGATCTCGTCGACCGAGGGCTCGGCGTGGGCGGGCGCGGCCAGCATGCCGGCGCCGACCGCCGCCGCGGCGACCAGGGTGAGCAGACGGTGGGCGACCCTGCGCAGGCCACCCGGACGAGCAGACCGTCCCGGTGCGTGACGATGAGGGGGCATGGTTGCCACCGGCACCGACTCCTTTTGCAACCCGGCCGCTTGGCGCCTCGCGCGAGGGAAGAGGGGCGAGACAGACGACCCACAGCGGCCGGTGCCCAACATTAGGGAAGGCCGGCAGCGGAATCAAGGCGATCGAGGGCCACTTCACGCCTGCGCAACCGCTTGCGTACCAAGGGTGTCGGCCCGCCTGCCGACGATCGCAGTCAATACGTCGTCGAGCGTGACCACCCCGAGGGGGCGGCGACCGTCGCTGACCAGCACCATGTGCCGCCGCTCCCGGCGCATCGACAGCAACAGGTCGGCGAGCGTACGGTCCGGCGGCACCACCGCCAACGGCCGGTAGACGTCCGCCGGCACGGGGGCCCGCCGGCTCGCGCCCGCGTACCCGAGCACGTCCTTGACGTGCACGAAGCCGAGCACCCGGCGGGTGTGTCGCTGCACCACCGGGAAGCGGGACCGCCCCGTCAGGGTGGCCAGCACCTCCAGCGAGGCGGGCGAGACGTCCTCGGCCACCGTGGTCACCGTGGACCACGGTTGCAGGGCGTCGGCGGCCGTCCGGCTGTGCAACGCGAGCGCGCCCGTGATCCGGGCGTGCTCCTCCGCGTCGAGCAGCCCCTCCGTACGCGCCTGCGACACCAGCCCGGCCAGCTCCTCGGCGGTGAAGACCGTCTTCACGGCCTCGGCCGCCTCGACCCGCCACAGTCCCAGCACCCGGCGCGACGCCCACTTCATCGCCACCAGCAGCGGCTTGGTGGCCAGGCAGAACGCCAGCATCGCCGGCCCCAGCCAGAGCGCCGACGGCTCCGGCCCGGCCAGGGTGATGTTCTTCGGCACCATCTCGCCGACCACGGTGTGCAGGAAGACCACCACCCCGAGGGCGAGCACGAAGGCCACCGGGTGGACCACCCCCTCCGGCAGCCGCGCCGCGCGGAACGCAGGCTCCAGCAGGTGCGCGAGGGCGGGCTCGGCGATCGCGCCCAGCCCCAGCGAGCAGATGGTGATGCCGAGCTGCGCCCCGGCGATCATGAGCGGGATCTGGTTCATCGCCGACAACGCCCAGCGGGCCCGCTTCGAGCCGGCCGCCAACGGCTCGACCACCGTGCGCCGGGACGCGATCAGCGCGAACTCGCTGCCCACGAAGAACGCGTTGCCGAGCAGCAGCGCGACGGTGACCAGCAGCTCAGGCATCGCCGTCCGGCTCCTCGGGACGGAGCACCCGGACCTGCTCGATCCGGTGCCGCTCGACCTCCACGACGGTGAACTCGAAGCCCGACTCGTCGACCGTCTCGCCCGCGAGCGGGATGTGCCCCAGCCGGGCCATCAGGAACCCGGCGAGCGTCTCGTACGGCCCCTCGGGCAGCCGGAAGCCGGTCTGCTCCGCCAGCTCGTCGGAGCGCAGCACCCCGTCGACGAGGACCGTCCGCTCCCCGCCCGGCACCCTCAGCCCGACCGCGCCGACGTCGTCCACCGCGGCCGGGTCGAACTCGTCGGCGATCTCCCCGACCAGCTCCTCCACGAGGTCCTCCGTGGTGACCACGCCGTCGGTGCCGCCGTACTCGTCGACGACGATGGCGAGGTCGGCACCCGCGCTGCCGAGCGCGGCCAGTACGCCGTCGAGGTCCAGGCTCTCCGGCACGTACACCGGTTCGCGGGCCACCGACCCGACCGTTGTCGAGCCGCGCAGGGCCAGCGGCACGCCCAGCGCGTCCGGCACCCCGGCGACGCCGGTCACCAGGTCGAGGGTCTCCTCGTACACCGGGAACCGGGTCCGCCCGGTCCGGCGGGACAGCGCCAGCAGCTCCGCCACGGTGGCGGTGGCCCGCAGCGCGACCACGTCGACCCGCGGGGTCATCGCCTCGGCGGCCCGCTTGTCGCCGAACCGGATGGTCCGGCGCAGCAGCATGGCGGTGTCCGGCGGCAGCGCCCCGGCCCGCGCCGAGATGGCCGCCAGCAGCCCCAGTTCCTCCGGCGAGCGGGCGCTGGCCAGTTCCTCCTGCGGCTCCACGCCCAGCAGCCGGACGAGGCGGTTCGCCGAGTCGTTCAGCGCCCGGATCAGCCAGCCGAAGGCGCGGGAGAAGGCGCGCATCGGGCCGGCGGTCGCGAGGGCGGTGGGCATCGGCCGGGCCAGCGCGAGGTTCTTCGGCACCAGTTCGCCGAAGAGCATGGAGAGCAGGGTGGCCAGGGCCAGGGCGAGGAACGGGGTGAACCGGCCGGCGGCGTCCCCGGCGACCGGCCGCAGCAGCGGGGTGAAGAGGCGGGCCAGGGCGGGCTCGGCCAGGTAGCCCGTGAGCAGCGCGGTGAGGGTGATGCCGAGCTGCGCCCCGGAGAGCTGGAAGGAGAGCTCCCGCAGCGCCCGGCGTACGGTCGCGGCCCGGTTGTCACCCGCGGTCGCCCGCCGCTCGATCTCGGGGCGGTCCACCGTGACCAGGGCGAACTCGGCCGCGACGAAGAACGCGTTGCCGCCGGTCAGCAGCACGAAGCCGACCAGGGGCAGCAGCGTGGTCAGCAGCAGGCCATCGATGGTCGTCTCACCTCGGCGAAATTCTCGCACGGGCGGCGGCCCCGGTCACGGGCGGAAGATCTGCCGGGCTCGCCGGCCCCGGCTACCGTCGGTGCATGGCCCCGCTCACGCTCGCCCACGAACTCGCCCTGCTCGGCTACGACGACGCGGGCGTCAACCAGCTCGGCCGGCCCACGCTCGACTACGGCCTGGCCGGCGCCCTGCTGCTGGAGCTGACGCTCGCCGGTCGGGTCGAGGTCGCCGACGACCGGCTCGTGGTGACCGATCCGACCCCCGTCGGGCAGCGGCAGCTCGACGACGCGCTGACCCGGATCGCCACCGAGCCGAAGCGGCGCAAGCCGAAGGACTGGGTCAGCCGGCTCGCTAAGGACCTGCCCGAGCAGGTGCTGGACGGGCTGGTCACCGCCGGTGTGCTGCGCCGCGACTCGGACAAGGTGCTGTGGATCTTTCCGCGTACCCGCTATCCGTCCACCACCGGCGCGGAGCCGGCGGTGGAGACGCAGGCCCGGCAGCGGATGGTCGCCGCCGTGGCCGCGGACGGCCCGGTGGACGGGCGGACGGCCGCGCTCATCGGCCTCGTCCGGGCCGTCGGCCTGGACCGCAAGCTCTTCGCGGAGCTGCCGAAGGAGCACGTCAAGCGCCGGCTGACCGAGATCGCCGCCGGGGACTGGGCGTCCGCCGCCACGAAGAAGGCCATCGAGGAGATCCAGGCGGTCATCCTGATCACGACCACCACGGCCGTCACCACCACGATCATCACCACGACCTCCTGAACGACGACGGCGGCGGCACCGGAGGGTGCCGCCGCCGTCGGGCGTCGCAGGGGGTACGCGTCAGCCGGCCGCCGGCGCCCGCTCGGTGTCGCCCGGCGCCTGCTCGGGCTTGACCGAGCGGAGCAGCACGCTGGCCACGTCGACGACCTCGACCTGCTCGCCGGCGCCCTTGCCGTTCACCCCGTCGTTGAGCATCGTCGAGCAGAACGGGCAGCCGACGGCGACCGTCTTCGCCCCGGTGGACATGGCCTCCTCGACCCGGTCCACGTTGATCCGCTTGCCGATCTTCTCCTCCATCCACATCCGGGCGCCGCCGGCGCCGCAGCAGAAGGAGCGCTCGCTGTTGCGCGGCATCTCGATGAGGCCGCCGTCGCCGCTCGCGCCGTCCCCGCCGGCGATGGCGCTGCTGAGCACCTCACGCGGCGGGGCGAAGACCCGGTTGTGCCGGCCCAGGTAGCAGGGGTCGTGGTAGGTCACGCCACCGTCGACCGGCTGCACCGGGGTGAGCTTGCCGGTGGCGACCAGGTGCGCCAGGAGCTGGGTGTGGTGGACCACCTCGAACTCGCCGCCGAGCTGGCCGTACTCGTTGCCGAGGGTGTTGAAGCAGTGCGGGCAGGTCGCGACGATCTTCCGCTTGCTCTTCTCCCGGCCCTCGAACGCCTCGTTGAGGGTCTCGACGTTCTGCTGGGCGAGCATCTGGAAGACGAACTCGTTGCCGATGCGGCGGGCCGGGTCGCCGGAGCAGGTCTCGCCCTCGCCGAGGATCGCGAACTTCACGCCCGCCTCGTTGAGCAGCGTGGCGACCGCCCGGGTGGTCTTCTTGGCCCGGTCCTCGAACGCGCCGGCGCAGCCGACCCAGAAGAGGTACTCGAAGTCGTCGACCTCGCCGACCCGCGGCACCTCGAAGTCCAGGCCCTTGGTCCAGTCCTCGCGGGTGTTCTGCGGGGCGCCCCACGGGTTGCCCTTGTTCTCCAGGTTGCGCAGCATCACGCCGGCCTCCGACGGGAAGCTCGACTCGATGAGCACCTGGTAGCGGCGCATGTCGACGATGTGGTCGACGTGCTCGATGTCGACCGGGCACTGCTCGACGCAGGCACCGCAGGTGGTGCAGGACCAGAGCACGTCCGGGTCGATGATGCCGCCTTCCTCGGCGGTGCCGATCAGCGGCTTCTCGGCCTCGGCGAGCGCGAGGACGTCCATGTGGGCGAGCTGGGCGGCGGTGGCCTTCTCCTCGCCGGTTAGGTCCTTGCCGCCGCCGGCCAGCAGGTACGGCGCCTTCGCGTACGCGTGGTCGCGCAGGCTCAGCACCAGCAGCTTCGGCGACAGCGGCTTGCCGGTGTTCCAGGCCGGGCACTGCGACTGGCAGCGGCCGCACTCGGTGCAGGTGCTGAAGTCCAGCAGGCCCTTCCAGGTGAACTGCTCGACCTGGGCGACCCCGAACTGGTCCTTCTCGGGGTCGGCCTCCTCGAAGTCCAGCGGCTTGCCCTGGCTCGTCATGGGGCGCAGCGCGCCGAGGCCGGAGACGTTGGCGCCCGGGTCACGCTTGAAGAAGATGTTGAAGAAGGCCAGGAAGCGGTGCCAGGCGACGCCCATGGTGACGTTCAGCGAGATCACGATGAGCCAGGTCATCGAGATGACGATCTTGACGAGCGCGGCGACGCTGACGCCGGCCGCCCAGTTCGGCAGCACCCCGCCGACGGCGTGGCTGAGCGGGGCGGCCCAGACCGGGTACTCGAAGTGGTCGGTGGCGACCTTGAAGCCCCGGATGACGAAGCCCATGATCAGTACGGCGAGGATGATGCCCTCGACGAAGTAGCCCTGCCACATGGTCGAGCCGGTGAACCGGGACTTCCCGCCCGGCCGGGTGGGCCGGTTGCGGAGCCGGATCGCGATCAGCACCAGGATGCTGACGATGCCCAGGATCGCGAGCCACTCGGTGACCAGCCCGTAGATCGCCCAGTTGCCGACCAGCGGCAGCCCGCCGGTCGGGGAGACGACCTCGAAGTACGCCTCCAGCACCAGCAGCGACAGCACGATGAAGCCGACCATCACGAACCAGTGCGCCGCACCCACCACGCTCCAGCGGAGCATGCGGGTGTGGCCGGCGGTCTCGGCCAGCATCGTCTTCGTGCGGGTGCCCGGGTCACCGAAGCGGGTCGGGTCCGGCTGACCCAGCCGGATGACGGCCACCATCTTCATGACCGCGCGTACCGCAAGCCACACCGCCACGGCGGTGATGGCGAACGCGAGGATCGTGGTGACGATCTGGACGCTGCCCATCGAGTTGGCCTCCCGGTCTGCTGCCTGTCGAGCGGCTCGGCGACCGGGGCCCGGGTCAGGGCACGACCGGCGAGCAACAGCTGCCGCACCCTCGACCGGACCGGTCGATGACCTCGCTCCGCTCGGTCATGCAGTGCAGCCTACGCGCAAGGTTACCCAGGAGTAACGTGAGTCATCTCGCACCGGGCCGCGCCGCCCTGCGCACACCTTAGGGCGAAGACACCCCAACCGCCGGGTAGGGGCTCCACCGAGTGACATGGATTGCCACCCACCGGCCGGGGCCGGACGGCGTCGACGGCAGGGCTGACCGCGCCCGGACGACCCCGCCGCCGGTCCGGCGGCGGGGTGCGGCACTCAGCGCCGACGAGTGAGCGGGACGCTCAGCGCCGGCAGGTGAGCGGGACGCTCAGCGCCAGCGGGAGAGCAGGATCAGGGAGGCGACCATCGCGCCGAAGCCCACCGCGAGGTTCCAGTAACCCCACGACATGACCGGGTACTCCTGCTCGGAGAGGTAGTAGATCACCAGCCAGCCGATGCCGAAGACGATGAGGGCGACCGCCGAGACCGGGAGCCACACCGGGCTAGGCTTGCGCGTCGCCGCCGTCGCCGTCGGACGGACGTCCGTCGGCGGGGTGTACACCTTCTTCTTGCGAACCTGAGACTTGGGCACGACGCTCTCCAGAGGGGTTACGACCTCGTCCGGCCTGACAACCGGGCGCGGGGGCGACGGTCCATGGCCAATAATGTTCGACAGCTAGCGTAGTCCCGAAGGCCCGTCCAATCCACGAATGGGGCGAGGCCAGTGCACGGAGTGACCGAAAAAGGCGGGACTGTTCGGGTCGCCGCGGCGGCTCGCGCCTCCGCGGGCTGAACCAGACGACGGGGAAGGAACGCTCGGTGGAGTACACATCCGGCGCGGCCTCCTGGCAGAAGGTGCTCCGGCGGGCGGTCGCCGGGCTGCTGCCTCGACGCCCGCGGCAGCGACGACCGGGCTGGTCGATCGGGGTGCCGCTGATCGCCGCCGCGGCCGGGCTGCTCTTCACCACCACGGCGACCACCGCGGGCGGCACCGCCCTGCGCGAGGACCGCCGACCCCAGCTCAACCAGTTGATCGAGGACCGGCGCGCGGAGGTGGCGGCCAGCGAGCGGCGGGCGTCCGACCTGCGCGCCGAGGTCGAGGGCCGCACCAGCGCCCTGGCCAGCTCCGACGGGCCGATCAGGGAACAGCAGGACCGGGCCGCCGCCAGCCGGGCGGACGCCGGCTTCACCGCGCTCGCCGGCTCCGGGGTGACGGTGGAACTCGACGACGCGCCCCGGCGCAACGACGGCACGCTGCCCGCCGGGGCCACCAACGACGACCTGGTCGTCCATCAGGGAGACGTGCAGGCGGTGGTGAACGCCCTCTGGGCGGGTGGCGCCGAGGCCATGTCCATCATGAACGTCCGCGTGCTGTCGACCAGCGCGGTACGCTGCGTGGGTAACACCCTGCTGCTGCACGGCCGGGTGTACTCCCCACCATTCAAGATCGTAGCAATCGGCGACCCCGCTGCCCTGCAGCAGGCCCTCGCCGACTCACAGGGAGTCCGGTTGTTCAGGGACCTGGTCGACGACTACAAGCTCGGTTACAAGGAGACCGTCTCCTCGGTGACCGTGCCGGCGTTCGAGGACTCGACCACGCTGCGCTCGGCGACGGTGCCCAGGTGAACCGCGTACCGGACGACCGGCCCGAGGACCGCGACGGCCGGGTGAGCTCCGAGTAGACGCTCTTGTAGCCCTCACCGGTCTGCTCCGGGCGCAACTGGACCACCCGCTCGCCCCGGCGTGGCCGAGGCTGCTCGGCGGGAGTGTCGGAGCCCTCCGG
>NZ_WAAS01000058.1:0-32161 GCF_008806585.1 Micromonospora sp. AMSO12t | reverse complement strand
GGGACTGGAGCGGACTGTTGCATACCGCAGGTGGACGCAGGCGAACAGAGGCGAACGTTCTTCGCGGTGGAGGGGTGGTGCCGGTGGCGGCCGGGCGGGCCGCCACCGGCAGAGCGGGTTACGGGAAGAGGTCGGGGTGGTCGTCGATGAAGTGGTTGAGTAGAACGGCGAGCGCTTCGGCGGCGTTGTCGAGTTCGGTGGGGGACATGGGCACGGTCTCAATCCGCGCGATCCGCATAGGAATGGTGGTTTCTTTTCTGCGGGTGCGGGGGGTTTTCGCACCGCCGTTTGTGGTGGCGGTACCGGGATGTGGTGCGTCAGGATAGCTCCGGACGTCGTTTTCGTGGTGCGGCTTGTGGGCCACGGTCCTCCGAAAAGCGGGAAAGCCGGCTGGGGTCGGAGGATTCCGTTCATCCGTTGCTCCTTTCGTTCGAATTGCAGCCCGTCGAGTCGGGCGGGAGGGTAGCTCGGTGATCTGTCAGCGGCCGGGACTTCGATCTCTCGGTGATCTGTCAGGCGCTTCCGGCGGACTGTCGACAGATCCGTGACAGACCGGCGGGGCTGTCAGTCGGCAGCGTCGCGGTGGTGGTCGGTGTGCAGGGTGTGGTCGGCCAGGTCGGCGAGGCGCAGCCGACGCGGCCCGTCGGTGGCCCAGACGGCGTCGGCGGGGCACAGGCCAGCGGTGGTGGCGTAGTCGCGGGCGGCGGTCGCGACGGGTAGCCCGGTGGGTTCAGCGGCCAGCCGCAGCCGCAGGTTGCGTTCCCGGGTGGTGGAGTGCAGCCAGAACAGCACGGGCCAGACCTGGCCGAGGGTGCCGAACAGGTCCCGGTAGCCGGCGAGTTTGCCGGTCAGCACGTCGAGCTGTTCGCCGCCGGTGTCGTACTCGACGAACACCGGCACCAGGCGGCCGTGTTCGGCCCACAGGGCGTAGCCGTCGGGTCGGACTCGGGGCTGGTAGGCGCGGACCAGGGCGGGGTCGTCGGGCCGGGTGAACGCGCCCGAGCGGGCGCAAGCCGCCTCCGGTAGCCAACGGACCAGGTCCGCGTCGGGGTGGGCGCGGGCGTAGCCGGCCAGGTCGGTGAAGAACTGGTTCACCCCGAGCCGGTGAGCCAGAGTCCGGGTGGAGGTCCACCTCCGCCGCTGAATGCGGGCGTGGTCGCGGCGGGGTGGACGCTCGTCGCGGTCTGCGGCGACGACGTCGGCGCCGAGCTGGTCGAGCAGGTAGTGGTAGGGGTAGGAGCCGCCGTCGGGTCGCTGCGGCCGGAACCGGTCCACCAGCAGCAACTGGTGCAGCTTGCGCAGCCGTCGCTGGCAGAAGTCCAGCGACGGGAACAGGGCATGGGCGATCTGAAACGAGGTCAGCACGCCATGGTCGTACAGCCAGCCCAGCAGGACCCGGTCCCGTCTGGTCAGCTGGGACTGGACCCGCAGCACAGGATCAACCATCAGCAGCGGTCACCCCCATTCCAGTGGATGCGGATGACGCACCCCTGGGGGAGAAACCCGAGACGTGGAGGGTCTGTCGGAGGACAGGTGGCAGCCGGTGACAGCCGGAGCGACCTGCGCTGTGAGTGAAGGACGGGGGTCCGTTCGGGGGGCAGGTTCAACACTGACGTCAATACGGACGCCAACCCTGACCCCCGAACGGAGATCAAGACGGGTCCTGTCAGCACCGACCCGCGACGTCGGGCCGGCCTGCCGGTGCAGGCGGTTGGAGAGGTGGGCGAGAAGCAACGAGACTCCTTGTGGAAGGGGTAGTGAGTGGACCGCCGGGTCGACGGCCCGCAGGGTCGAGATCATTCCGCTGGTGTCGCCACCGCCCCTCGGGCCAGCCAGGATCTGGGCACGGCCCTGTCTCACCCGGCGAGCGAGACGGCGCGAGCGGCAGCGGGGGTTCGTCGCTGTGTAGTTGACAAAGAACATGGCCATCCTCGGGCGGAGCCGGGCGGCCAAGGCGGAAGCGGACAGCACCCATCGCCACGGCCGTGGAACCACGACCATGGGTGACAGTTGCTCGACAAGCGGCGAGAGAACGACCCAGCGGACCACCCGGTCCTCAGCCAGGCGAAGGGCGGGACCGGGGCTACCGGGCGGCGCGCGTCAACGCGTCCAGCACGATGGGCCGGCTCAGCTCGCCGGAACCAGATCCTTCATCGGGGACCTCCCGTCAGGTAGCTCGTACGCCGACGACCGGTCGAGGACCGCGACGACAGCGAGCGCTCCACCCGGGAGCGCCCGCCCGTACGCTGATCGGCCCGGTGGCCAGGTCGCCGCACGAGGACGTGCCTCTATTGCGCATCAGCGGAACACGCCGGTCAAGTGCGATTGGCCGGTCCGAAGCGCTGGGCAGAGCGATGAACGTTCGCCTCTGTTCGCCTGCGTCCACCTGCGGTATGCAACAGTCCGCTCCAGTCCCGCCCCACCCAGGCCAAAGAATCTTGACGAAATCTCCCGTTCTCTCATAATGTGAGAAGCTGGGCGTCCGAGCGTGGACAAGCGGCGGTCTGTCCCTAACTGTCAGGATGAGATACGTTCGGCATCATGGCCCTCGATGAGCAGGACGGCCCGATAGGGGCGTGGATCAGACGGACCGAGTACGTTTCCTGCCCGGTGTGCGGTCGGTACGAAGCCAGTCCCGCCGCCGACGCCATTCTGAGCGCCGACAAGACGAAGGAACTACGTCCGTGCCCGTTCAGGGCCGAAACGGGTTGCACAGGTGTGGCCGAGGTGGACGCCTACTTCGAGGCGCCACCGAGTGAGTGGACGCACACCAACCTAACGTAGTCGTCGGCGCGTTGATCAAGTGCGCTGATGCCCGCACCGGCCCGGCTCCGCCGCGACTTTCTCAGACCGAAGCCCTACGCGTCACGACTGACGCTTGCCTCCGTCAGCACGGGATTGCCGGCGAGTATCTGCGGAATAAGTAGTCCACGTAGTGCTTGGGTGGCCTGGATGACGTCCTTATGCGCGCGGATCTTTGTGTCGATGGCCCTGGCGACCTCGGTAATGCTCAGCTGCACGGCTGTGGGCGGCAGCACGAGGGGCATTGCTCGGATCTTGCGGCCGTTGAGCGTCGGCAGCACTCCACGCTGAGTGTGTTCGGCCAGCCACTCCTGCACCGCCGGGTGGGTGAGGTAGCACGCGATGTACTCCGCGGAGATGTCTTGCTTTGCGCGGATGCGGATGCAGGAGCCGCCGAGTAGCCAGCGCTCTTGTCGCTCGGTCACCGTCGCGTGCCGGGTTGTTCTACCGATGCGCACGAACACGATGTCGCCGGAACAAAGCTCATACCGTGGCCGAAGGCGTTTGGCGGTTTCCTCGTCCACGCTGACGCTGGAGAGAATCCCCTCGGGGCCGATGTCGCCGGCCTTCACGACGGGGACGCCTCCGATCACGTACGCGGAGGAACTCAACGTGGTGCCGGATGGGCCTGGTTGCACGTCGCAGCACTCGCCAAGCTGCCGCGTTTGCCAGTCATCCGGGACGGGGCCAATCAGCGTGTCCACGACACCAACCTTTCGAGGCAGCGGTCGAGGGTCAGGTCGGCTGTTCTGGCCTCGTCGTCCAGCCGGGCCAGGTTGCTTCGCAATGCGGGAAGCGTGGGCGAGGTCCGCCGGGCGGTCACGACTTGCCGACGCTGATTCAGATAGGTGCTGGGCTGAAGGTCGTAGCTGTGCTCCCGGATCTCCGTCACCGTCGCTGTGGTGGCGGCGAAGTCTTCCGTCGCGATCGGGAGGGCGGCCGTCTTGTTCATCCATCCTTGATACGCGTCGAGGACTGCTTGGCAGCCGAGCTCTGTCAACACTCGGTGGGTAGGGCCGATCTTGCGAGTCGCTCCCCGCGCATCGACGAAGAGAACCTCCTCGCCTGCAGTGTCGCCAGGATGAGCCAAGATCCACACTGTTACCGGGACCGTGGTCTCACGGAACAGGTGACTGGGCAGCGCGACAACACAGCGAACGGCTCCACGCTCGACCATCGCCCCCCGGATCTCCCGCTCCCGGACGGTGAGCGCGAACGTGGCGTTGTAAGGCATGATCACGGCAGCCCGGCCGCCGGGCGCGAGCGCCTCGACCGCCGCCTGCAACCAGGCCATGGTGACGTTGTGCGGGGAAGGCTCGCCGTACGGCCACGGGCGCGCCGATCGGGCCGTGGGAAGGCTCCAGTTCCTCATGCCGAACGGCGGGTTGAGCAGCACGACGTCGAACCGGCCCGGTTCGGCGTCGATCTCCCCGGGGTCCGACGGCGGCCCATCTCCGAGGTCGATCCGTATGCCGTGGATTGCGGCGTTCATCGTGGCGAGGCTCCAGGTCCTGGCCGTCGCAGCCCGTCCGGTCAGCGCCACTGGTGAACCCGATCCGGCCATGCGCGTCATATGTTTCCCCGCCGCCACCAGCAGGTTTCCCAGGCCGCAGCAAGGGTCGTGCACGCGGCTCCCGGGTGCGGGATCGACCATCCGCACCATCAGACTCGCCAGCCCAGCCGGAACCAGGTACTCGTCTGGGCTGCTGTGGCGGAACCTGGCGAACTGGTCGAGCAGGTACTCGAACACCTTGTCGCCGGGTGTCCGGACGTCGTCGAGGATGCGAACGATGTTGAGGAGCTGATGCCGTCCGTAGACGGTTGCTGGAGCGTCTCGAAGGACTGTTGTGGCAGTCGAAAGGGGCGCCGCCCGCCGCTGCCATGCCTGCGTGACAACACCATGAATCGTGTCTATGGAGGATCTCGATATCGCCGCCCAGTCGACGGGGGAGGCATCTCGCAGACACAGTAGGGACAGGACGATGGCCTCGAAGACTGCCGGTACCTCGCTCTTGCGTAGCAGCCGCTCCAGGGGCGACCACAACCGCTCGTCGAGTAACTCCGCCGCCAGTTCAGGCATTGGATCAACGGTAGCTGGTGGTACTGGATACCCGACCGCGGAGCGGAACCGTTCCCCGTAGGTCGTTCCCTGGCGCTCGCCGGGCAGCAACGCTGGACGCGGGATCCGGCGGCCATCGAGCCACGCCGCCACCGCCGACGTCAGGTAGCCATCCTGAGATCCGCGCCGAACGAGCTGAGGAAAGTTCTTGGGATGCCTACGCGCCCAGTTGCTCACCGCCTGGGTGGTGACGGCTGCGGCGTGAGCCACCTCCTCCTTCGTCATCAGCTGCTCCACCGTGGACATGGTCAGCGCCCCTCTCGGTTGCTGCCACGGGAGCTACCTCCCGGGCGGACCGATCCCCGCACCGCGCGGATCAGCTGCGTGAGGTGACGGGTCCGCCGCTCGCTCATGATGACCCAGCCAAGGAACAGCACCGGTAACAGAATCGCACCCATGATGTACGGCCCGGGGAGATCACCGACCAGCTGCGCCAGCCTCGCCGCCATGCTGCCTCCTCCTATGAGATTTCGTTGTCGCACTCGAAGCTAGGGGCAGCAGCCCGACGAACAAAGCGCGTACCGATGATACGCGGAACTCTGTTTCGCCGCTGTCCGGGCGTAGCGGCGAAGGGCGGCGGTATCCCATCGTGGGCAAGGGAGGCCAGCTCAAACTTGCGCAAGGGTGTCGATCCTTGCGGATCAGGCCCTGGCAGTCGAAGGTCGAGGGCGTGCAGATATGGGATCCGCTGAAGGAACACCAGCTGCTGTTGCTGCGGCGGATCGGCGACGGAGACGACCTCAGCGGCCCCGACGGACTCGACCAGCGCCACTCGGCTCGAGCACTGCAGACCCGCCGGCTCGTCGACATCAGCCGCCGGAGTGGTGTGTGGCGGGCCCAGATCACTGACGCCGGCCGCTTCTACCTCGACAACGGCATCCACCCCGACCACCCCGACCGGCTCTCACCCGCCAGGGCGACACCCCGCCAGCGCACCCGGACCGCCATCACCTCCAACCGCAGTGGGTTGGCTTCGAGCCGGTCGCCAGCCGGTGGCGGCGCCACATCAGCCGACTCGCCGCAGCCTCCGCCCACCGCAACGGTCGAGCAGGCCCGGCTGCTCGTGGAACGCCTGCGGGCCGAGGGCGGAACCGTGCGAGTCGAGAGTCCTGACTCCGAGGAACGTGCCCTGTATCGGCGGGTCATCCACGCGGCCAAGCAACACGGCCTTGTACCCGCCGGCTTCCACATCAAGCACACCGGCCGCGCCGCCGGAGACCTGATCATCCGGCTATCCAACGACGACGACCCGAACGACAGGGATTGGAACCGCATCCGGCTCAACACGCGCCGCGTCACCACCGATCCCGGCCTCGTGTTCGCCGCGCTGGAGAAGAACCCGGCCGGACTGGAGGTTACGAAGGAATCTGTCCCCCGGGCGCTGGACCTGATCCGTGGCCTCGCCGCCGAAGCCCGACGGCGGGGCCACCGGGTCGGCGTGAACACCAAGACCAAGAACCCGTCGGTCTACCTCCAAGTCGACAAGATCCGTCGCAGAGTCCGGCTGATCGAGGAGTACGACGAGATCCCCCACGTCCCGACCGAGCAAGAGGCCCGGCAGCTACGACGCAACCGGTGGATGATGCTCCCCAAGGCCGACCGGGTCGCCTCCGGGCGGCTGCGGATGGAAATTGCCCGCGCTGGCTGGGACAAGAAGGACACCTGGGCCGATGACAAGCGGACCACCCTGGAGAAGCGCCTTCCCCGCATCATCCGCGACGTCGAAGCCGGCATCGCCGCCGACGAGGAAGCTAAGCAGGCTGCTCAGCGGGCCCACGACGAATACGTCGCCGAGCTGAATCGGCGGGAGGCCGAGGAGCGTCGCCGCTGGCAGGCGGCCATCGACGAGGCCCGTCCCCAGGCCGCGGAACTCCTGCGGAAGAAGGCGTTCCGGCGGGCCTACGACTCCTGGATCTCCGCCAACGAGATCCGCGCCTTCTGCGACGCCCTCGAACACGCCGCACCCGACCAACTGGCCGACTCAGGCAACCACACCCGATGGATCGACTGGGCCCGAGCCGCCGCCGACCGCCTCGACCCCACACAAGGGGAACGAACCCTCGCCGAGATTGGCTTCGACATCGAGCCGAAGCCCGGCGACCTGCGGCCCTTCATCGGCGACTGGAGCCCCACCGAGCCCCGCCGCGAATACCGCTCCGAACGCGACCAACAGGCTATCGACGCGACCCGGCTCCAGGCCGATGCCTGGCACCACGGCATGCGTGGACGCGCAACCTGGTGGCGCAAGTAGCGGCCATGGGCAGAAGCGCGGCCCCGTTCGTCCGACGGCCTGTTGGGCCCGTCCGACGGAGGCAATCGCCTACTGATGGGTGAAGTGCCCGTACTTTGCGCCGACCAAGAAGCTCGTCCAATCATCCCGGCGGAACAGGAGAGCCGGGCCCGTTGGGTCCTTGCTGTCGCGGAGAGCTACCGCGTCGGCGAGGTCGGCGACCTCGACGCATTGGCCGTTCCCGCTGGATCGGGTGCTCTTCTTCCAATCGGCGCGGGACAGGTCGACTGAGGTCATCCCGTACCTCCTCCCTGACTGATTGCCGCGGCGTGTTCCTGGATCAGCTTGATCGAGCTGGTCGGGTCGAGTGCGGTGGCGCGAAGGTGTTCGAAGGTGCTGGTGTAGCGGCGGACGTCTGCTTCCCGTTCGAGGAACAGGTCGCCGGCCATGCTGTCGACATACACCAGGGCGGGGTCGGCCGGGTCGGGGAAGTCCATGACGACGAACGAGCCGGGCATGCCGGCGTGCGCTCCGGAGGTAAACGGGATGACTTGAAGAGTGACGTGCGGCCGGCCCGCCGCGCTCACCAGGGCGTCGAGCTGTTCGGCCATGACGGCTGGTCCGCCAGTCAGCCGGTGCAGGACGGCTTCGTCGAGGATCGCCCAGAGGCGCAGCGGCTCCGTCTTGCGGAGCGACTCCTGCCGCTGCATGCGCGCCTCAACCCGGGCCTGCATGTCCGCGTCGGTCGCCAGCGGCAACACGCCCCGGATGACGGCGCGGGCGTAGTTCTCGGTCTGCAGGAGGCCTGGCACGAAGAGCGACTCGTAGTTGCGGACCGAGCGGGCTTCGGCTTCGAAGCTGATGTACGTGGTGTAGAGCTCCGGGAGTTCCGACTCGTACGCCTGGAGCCAGCCCAGTTGAGCGGCCTGGCGGGACAGGGCGATGAGTTCGCTGCGCTTGTCCTCGTCGGTGACGCCGTACTTGTCCAGCATCGCCATCAGGGTGCGCCGCTGTGGGCGGACCTTGGCCGTTTCGATGCGATAGAGGGTGGCGGGATTGATGCCGGTCTGCTCGCTGACCTCGTCGCGGGTGAGGCCGGCGGCGGTGCGCAGGCTGCGCAGCTCCGCCGCGAGCCGCCGGAGGCGCACGGTGGGCGGTTGCCGTCGAGCTGACAACTCCATGTCCCTTCGCTCCTGTCGTAGTCAGAGTGTGCCCGCCGTGCGGATGCAACCTTCAGGCAGGCCAGGCAAGTGACGTACATGCGAATGCAATCCTTGCATTCTCACTAATGCATAGGCACTATAGGCATGAGCATGTCAGGCCGGTGCGGCCCACGAAGCCGCGCAGTACGGCGGTGGGCTCGCGCTCCCAGGGGCCCACCGCCCGTCCGGCCTCGGACGCCTCTCGACGGGACGCAGCCCGTCACCCGAAGCGGGCTGCGTCCCCCGCGAGAGGCCGAGTCAGGGAGGCGACGCGGTGGTTCCATCCCTCGTCCTAGCGGTAGTCGCGATGCTCGGCTTCGCCGCCGGACTGTTCCTGTTCAAGGTCAAGTCCCGATGGTGCCGACGGTGCGGGTCGGCACTGAACTGCCCCGACTGCGGAGGCCGTAGATCCCGCCCGCATCCCGGCCGGACGAGTTGGACGAGCGGACTGTGACCCCCGCGCCGATCACACCTGTAGTCGCCGTCGCACCCGGCGACGTCGTGCACCTACGCGAACAGGACTACCAGCACGGCAGCGACCCGCTTCGACTGCGGATCGTCTGCGTCCGCCTCGACCTCAGCCTTTGGTACGACGGCCAGTGGGTGTGGCTCGAAGGCATCGAAATGCCCTCGCCGGGACACACCGGACGCTTCCGGCACGTCCTCGCCCGCGTCGCCGCCCTCCCACAGCCGCAGGAATGACATGGCCGCCACCGTCTACCTATCCGCAGCGGCCATCGACCAGCTCGCGGCCGCCCAGCGAGCGCTCGACGAGCACGTCACCTCCAGCGCCACCGCCTGTTGCGTCCGTTGCCACCTCATCGGCCCCTGCCCCACCAACGAGCAGGCCGCCGCCACCTTCACCCGCTACGGCCGCCTGCCCCGAAGAACACCCGGCGCAACCCGACCTCAACTCATCAACGCCCGCCGCATCACCGCCGGCCCCGATCCCGCAGCCGACCTCACCCGGAGGTACCAACCGTGACCCTGCCCGACATCGCCGCCGCGCTACGAGACCTGCACGTCTCCATCGGCCAACAGCAGGACCTGACCAAGGTCGTCATCCAGGACGCCGAGAACGCCCGAGCCGAGTTCCGTGCCCTAACCACCGGAGCCACCAACCCCTTGGTCAACCGGGCCCTGGGAAGCTACGCCCAAGGAATCGTCAAGCTCCGCGACGGCTCATGGCTGCTCGCCGAAGCCGGCGGCATCCTCGCCGAGTACGCACGAGCAATCGGCATCGAGATGCCGCCACGGCAGCCGACCGAGGGTAAGCGGAGGGTCGGGCCGACCCCCGAAGAGCAGAGCGACTCCGGTCCCCGCCAGCCCGGCACCCAACGGCTCCCGCAAGCCGACGAGCCGGCACCGCGCCACCCGTCGGCTGGCTGACTCTCCATGCGTGGTGGAGTGCGGTGACGGCCGGCGCTCAGCCACCGGCCGTCGCCACCGCCACCAAGTGCTTACCGACGAGGTCTTGTGCCTGCTTGACCTCGTCCACGCCCTCTTCGAGGCGGACAGGCGCCTGCCGGCAAGCACGCACCGCGCTGTTCAGCAGGTTGTTGCCCCCGCCCCTGCTGACCTTCTGGAAGTGGGCTTGAGCCTTGTTCACCGAGTCGACGACCTCGGCGATGCCGCGTCCCACCTGATCGAGCGTCTGCAGCACCATGCTCAACTCCGCCATCACCGAACCGATCGGACCGCCACCCCGCCCGGCGGTGATCCGATCCAGTCCGGCGTTCATGGCCCGTCCGACCAGGCCACCGACCTTCATGCCGGCGTACGCAGCACCCACCGCCACCAAGGGTGAGGGCTGGTGGCCAGCGGCATCGACTGCCGCGGTGGCCGCCACAGCGATCCCAGCGCCTGCCACCTTCCCGACCTTCTCGCTGACCTTGGTGATGCCTTCTCGAGCGGACTCGATGGCGGTGTCACGGAGGGCGCCGACCGTTGCCGTCAGTGCGCCAGCAGCCTTTTGCCGCGCCCCGGGTCTGTCCAGGTCCCTGGTTCGTCCCCGCTGGCCGCGCCCTCTCGTCCAGGCCATCGACAGCTACCGCACCAGGTCGAGGAATGCGCAGCCAGACGCGACCAGCATCGGAAGAGTCTTGGCGAGCTCGCTTGCCACCTCGGCGGCGGTAGCTGCCTCCACGTCCTCGCCAGCCTCGCGCTGCTCCTTCGCCCCTGTCTCGAAGTCAGCGCACGCATCCCATAGCGAGCCGACGCTCGAGGAGTAGGCCCACATGCCATAGACGGTGTAGTTGACCTTCACGTGCGCCTGCCCGTTATGCCCGATGAGGCGTCGGTCCGGCTCCTCAGGGGTGTTGCCCATGCCTTCCGCGAGCGGGTGGAGCTTGATCCGCCGGAACGGCTTCTCCAGCTCACTATCCGGGTCGAACTCGATCAGTAGCCCCCGGTCAAGGAGTCGGTCGATCACCGGCAGCGGGTTGGCAGGGCCGTTGCCGGCTGCGATCACGTCCCGCTGAAGCGTCTCGCGGTTGACCTCCAAGCGAGCGTGCCGCTCTGGGTCGAGGAAAGCTCGTCCCCACACCTGGAACTCTTCGTCGGTCAGTTCCTCGGAGTCGTTGCCGAGGCGGACCTCCCAGTACTCGGGGGTCGGATCGGGCGGGGTGACGTACCGGTAGGAGGGGCCGAGGTTGAGGCCGACGGGGACGATGACGGTGGGCATCGGGGGACCTTCCGAGGATCAGTGTCAGAGGACGGCGTTGTACTTTTCGGTCTGGGCGATGGCGGCCTGGATGAGGCCGGCGCCTTCGCCAAACTTTTGCTTGGCGGCGCTGAGTTTGCCGATGGCGCCCATGACGGCGGGCTGCTGCGTGCCGGCGGCGAGGGCCTGGAGCACGGCGATGGCCCGGTCGACCTGGGCGTTAACGCCAGCGAGCTGGGCGAGGGCCTTGTCGGCCTCGGACTTGCCGTGGGCCAGGCCCGCCTTGATGTCTCCGATGGTGGCCATTGGATATTCCTCCCCTGGGTCGTGGTGTCCAACGCCCCGCCACCGGTGGCGGGTGCGTCTGCGGGTTCAGCCTCGGGTCGTGGCGATGAAGATGAACCACAAGATCGGCATGCCGACAAAACAGATCACTCCGCCGACCCGGGCGGACCGGGTACCCCCTCCGCCGATGCGCGGCTGACCGACGAGGCTGATCATGAGGTAGCCGGCGAAGAACGCCAGCGCGGGCAGCCCACACAGCGACCAGGGCACGAGTTGCCAGGGGAGGCGACCGAGGTCGGTGTCGGGGCTGACTGCGAACATCAGCAGCGAGGCGAGGGTGCCGAGGGTCGCTGCGGCGGTGTAAACGAGGGCGTTGCGAGCCAGCGGCGTGAGTCCGGGCAGCAATGGTGGTTGCGCGGCCTGCCGGTGGGCGTGCTCAGCGGCGGTGTCGGCCGCATCGGCGGCTGCGGCGGCCCGGCGCAGGGCTTCGGCCGGGTCAGGGACCGGGCTGGGGGCGATACCGCCGATGTGCGGCTCGGGCAGGCGCAGCGTGGCGGCGAGCTGGTGGAGGTGTTGTCGTTGGACGGCGAGCCGGTGGGTGATCTGGTCGAGGGCTGCCTGACCGCTGCGGCTCGCCGCGGCCTGCTGCTCGGCTCGTGAGCGTTCGTTCTGGAGCAGGGCGGCGAGGCGGCGGGCGTGGTCGGTGTAGGTGGCCCAACCGCCGTCGCGGGGCATCGGGGTGACGGGGTCGGTCATGTGAGGTCGTCGATCTGGTCGAGGGTGCCGGGGCGGACGTAGGGGACGATGAGAATGCGGCGGTTGTCGTTGCGGTCGATCAGCAGGGCCCGGTTGGGTCGGGACTGCCATTCGGAGGCGTAGTCGCCGAGCAGGGAGCCGATGTCGTTGCTGGGCAGGTTGAGCGCGACGAGGCAGGCGACCTCGCCGCCACCGGTGGGGCCGAGGTCGTCGTTGAAGCGGCTCAGGGTGCGCCACCAGCCGAGCAGGTGCACGCCGTGGCCGGGACCGTTGGCCAGCACGGCCCGCAGGTCGTCGTGCCCGGAGCGGTAGGTGGTCGGGTCGCTGGCCGCGAGGAGGTTACTCGCGGCGTCGGCGCCGAACACCACCAGGTACGTCGCCTGCCCGCCGCCAGGCTCGGACTGCTGGGCGAGGTCGACCAACTGCGTTCGGTACTGGGTGGAGGTGATCGTTTCGCAGGGGTGGCCGGCTGCGGTGATCGCCTCGACGGTGGCGTCGGCGGCCTCGTCGGCGGCGGCGACAAGCGGCGCGACGACGAAGCGGGCGATGCCGGGAGTGTGCTGGCGGGCCAGACTGACCGCGGCTGCGTATAGGACGTCGGCTCCGACGGGGGAGGTGCCGAGCACGGCCAGATGGCTACCTGGAGTGGCGTCGAGGGTGAACCCGGCAGTCGGTAGGCCGACGTCGACGGCGCGGCCGACCAGGGCCCGCCGTCGCCGTACGTTCGGGGAGAGGCTGGCGAAGGTGGGATCAGCGTCGGGGTGCTGCTCGGCGTAGCCGGCGAACACCGCCGGTGGCGCGTCGCCCGGCGGTCGAGCGTTCCACAGCAGGTGCCGCTGCGCGGTCACCGACGCGGCATCGGCGTTAGGGAAACGGATCACCCGGTTCGCGCCCGGTATACCTGCCGCCGTGTTGACGACGGCCGCGCCGATCGGAAGGTTGTCGGCGCCGTCGTTGAGCTGGTCGAGGATCCCGCCGCCGCCGGCGAGCGCGACCCGCAACGGGAACTGCCCGAAGATCGACTCAGTCTTGGCGAACAGCGCCTCCACCCCAGAGATCGTCTGCGACGCCAAAACCAGGTGGATGCCGTACGAGCGGCCCTTACGCGCCAGCTCCTCCAGCAGCGCCACCGCCTGCCGGGCCACCGCGTCGTTGCCCTCGAACAGCACGTGGAACTCGTCGATTACCGCCACCAGCCGCGGCATCGCCACATCCGGCCGCCCGGCACGAAGGTCGGCCAGCTTCGTCACCCCGGCCCGCTTCAGCTCCGTCGCCCGCCGGGTCATCTCCCGCGACAACGTGCGCAACACCGCCAGCCCGTACTCCCGGTCGGACTCGATACCGACGGTGCGGGCATGCGGGATCCACGACGGATCCACCGCCGTCGGCGTGAACTCCGCGAACGACACCCCCTCTTTGAAATCCAGCAGATACAGGCCCAACTCGTCCGGGGAGTAGCGCGAGGCCAGGCCGTAGAGCACGTCCAGCAGGAACACGGTCTTGCCCGACCCGGTACGACCACCCACCAACCAGTGCGGCGTCGCATCATCCAGCGCGAGCACGCACTCGGCGCGGCCCTCCCGGCCCACCACGGTCCGCAAACCCCCCACCGACGACTCCTGCCACATCTCGGCCGGCATCAACGCCGTGAAATCCGTGGACGCCTGCACCCGCGCGGCTTTCGCCAACCTGCGACAGACCGCCTCGACCAGATCGTCCGACGGGCCGCCGTCCAGCCGCATCGGCACCGCCAAGCCTGTGCCGTCAGCGCTGAACCGGTACGGACCCGGCGGGTTAGAGACCCGGAAGAACCCTTCACCGGCCGCCGTTAGTTGCGTCGTCCGCTCCAGGCGAGGCGCCGCCTCCAGCCCCGGGTGCTGTGGCGGCGGATAGCCGGCCACCAGCAGGAACACACCTGCAGCCGGACCGGCGTGCGCGATTGCCGCCAACCGCGACCACTCCGCACGCCCCGCACCGGCAGGCGGCGCCGCGACACACAACAGCAGCACCGACGGATCCGCCTCGCCGGCCTGAACTCGCTCGATCCGCTCCTCCGCCTCCGCCAGCATCTGCTGGAAACCCGGAAGGTCGATCGCGGGCCGCCGCCACGCCTCCGCCTCCACCATCGCGCGGAACGGACCGAACACCGCCCCGAGCGTCGCCCCGTCCACGGCCGCAACCCGAAGAGCGCCGTCCGGCAACGCCGCCAGCACTCGAAGCAGCATGCCGCGCAGCCAGCGCGCTACGGACGGATCGCGGGCGTCGCTGTCGACCGTCAGATGACCGGCACCCACGAACGGTACGACCACACCGAAGACGCTGCCGGCGACCGGTGACGCCTCACCCAGCCGCACAGCAAGCGGGCGACCCAATGCCGCATCGACACCTGTCGGAAGGCTCGCGGCGGCAGCGTTCAACCGGCAACCCAACCAGCCCGGCGTCAGTCCCTCGGCCATTCGCTGCATACCGGCAGCGAAACGCCGGGCGTCTTCGCTGGCCTGCGCAGAGACGCCATCCTGCCTGGCACCAGCGCGCAACTGGGCACGGGCGGCCTCCGCATGCGACACCGCTTCTCGATGGGCCGTCACCGCCCGACTGAAGGCCGACGCCACCGACTCCATGCCAACGTCTCCCCAGGACCGATGGACCGCGATCTCTGGCGCCGACCCTATCCAACGACACCACCCGCAGTCAGCCCCGTATTGCTCAGCGTGCTGAGCGATGCTGGTGAGGTGGCCTCTGGCAGGGCGAGGACATGCTTAAGCCATCGCACCACCGGCAGGGGTAGCCGGCCGCAGCCTGTCACCGCTGGGCGGCCTGCCCTCCCGGAGCCCACTCGTTGGCGAAGGTCTCCATCTGGCGAATGACCAGGTCGACGGCGGCGCGTTCGTGGTCCGGCGGATAGTCGTAGCGGGCCAGGAGGCGGCGGATGTGGCTGCGCAGCTTGGCGCGTACCGGTTCTCGAGAGAACCAGTCCACCGTGATCGACGACTGGATCGACTTGACCAACTGCCGGGCGATCTCCGCCAGGGTGCCGACGCCCATGAGCTCCGTAGCCGCACCGTTCTGGGCAACGGCGTCGTAGAAGGCCAGTTCGGCATGGTTGAGCGGAGGGTCGAACTGCTGGCCGCGCCGGGCGTCCGCGGACACCTGCTTGGCCAGCTCGACCAGCTCGACGATCAGCTGCGCGCTGGTCAGCTGCTGACGCATGTAGCGGTTCATCAGGTCTTCGAGTTGGGCGGAGAAGCGTTCCTGACGGACCACGTTGTGCTTGGTGACCTCGCGCATCTTTCGCTCGATCAGCCGGCGCAGCGCCGCGGCGGCCAGGTGCGGGGTCTCCGAGTTCTGCAGGCGCTGCAACGCCACCCCGTTGAGCTCGGTGATGTCGAGCTTGCCGAGGCCCGCCTCCTCGTAGATGTCGGTGATGTCGGCGGCGTCGACCACCTCGGCGGCGAGCTGGGACAGGTAGCGTTCCACCTCGGCCGTGTTGGGCAGACCCTTGGCCTCTCGGTCGGCGGCCTCCTCCTTGACGATCCATACCCGGACGTCGCGGAAGTAGTGGATGTCGCCGCGCATCCGCTGGATGTCACCGGCGCGTTCGGCGAAGTCTCGGCTGGTCGCGCAGAGCGTGTAGAAGCGTTCCAGCCGGCCCGCCGCGTCGCGGAAACGCCGGTGCAGCGGCTTCGTGCCGGGTTCGACGTCGTTGCCGGGGGTCCGCGGGTTGCGCAGGAAGTTGGCGGCCTTCTTCACTGCTCGGCGCCAGCGGGTCGGGTCCTTCTCGTCGTCGAGGATCTCCCGCCACTTGACCGGGGCCAGCATGGCCTCGAGGACGGAGATCTCGTTGTGCACCTCACTGATGGCACGCTCGATCTCGCGGCCGAGGGTCTGGTCCTCCTGGTCGCTGGGCGTGTACTCGGTGAGCGCCTTGCGCAGGTTCTCGGTCAGCGGGGCGTAGCCGACCAGCAGGCCGTCCTGCTTCTCCCGGAACCGGCGGTTGACCCGGGCGAGCGCCTGCATCAGGTTGGCGCCCTTCATCGGCCGGTCCATGTAGATGGTGTGGATCGGCGGCGCGTCGTAGCCGGTGAGCAGCATCGAGTGCACGATCAGCAGTTCCAGCTCGTCGTCCGGGTCCTTGGCGCGGGCCTGGATGGTCTTCTGCTGCGACGGGCGCAGGTGGTGCGGGCGGAGTACCTCCTTGTCGCTGGGCACCCCATGGAAAACAATCTTCATCTTGCCCTTGTCGACGGCGGGGTCCGCCCAGTCGGGCCGAAGCTCCTTGAGGGCGTCGAAGACGCGGACGCAGATCTCCCGCGTCGCGCAGACCAGCATCGCCTTGCCCGGCCCGCCGAGCTGCGGCCGCATCAGCTCCCGCCGCTTCTCCCAGTGCTCGACGAGGTCCTTTGCGAGGGTCGCGACCCGGTCGGGGGCGCCGTAGACGGTGTTCATGGTGGCCGCGTACGCCTCGGCCCTGCGCCGCTCCGCGTCGTCCAGGCTGGCGGTGAGCTGCTCGACCTGCTCGTCGATGCTCTCCGGGTCGATGTCCGGCGGCAGCGACACCGGAATGATCCGCGGCTCGTGGTAGACCCGTACGGTCGCCTCGTCGTCGACGGCACGCTTGAGGTCGTACCTGTCGACTTCCTCGCCAAAGACGGCGCGGGTGTTTACCTCGGCGGTTGAGATCGGAGTGCCGGTAAAGGCGATGAACGTGGCGTGCGGCAGCGCGTCACGCAGGTGCCGGGCGTAGCCGTCCAGGCTGTCGTAGTGGCTGCGATGCGCCTCGTCGACGATCACCACGATGTTGCGCCGGCCGGAAAGGAGCGGATGGGGCCGGCCGGCGTCGCGCTCCTCTTTCGTACGCCCGAACTTCTGCAAGGTGGTGAAGATGATGCCGCCGGCGTTCCGGTTCGACAGCTTGTCCCGCAGCTCGGCGCGGGTGTCTGCCTGCTCCGGCTCCTGGCCCAGCAGCGTCTGGCTGTCGACGAACGTGTCGAAAAGTTGGTCGTCGAGGTCGGTGCGGTCGGTGAGCACCACGATGGTCGGGTTCTTCAGGGCAGGATGCCGGGCGGTCAACGCCGCCGTGCACACCATCTCCTCGGACTTGCCGGAGCCCTGGGTGTGCCAGACGACGCCCGCCTTCCCGTCGCTCTGCGATGCCCGCACGATGCACTCGACGGCCCGGACGACCGCGAAGTGCTGGTGCGCCTTCGCGATCCGCTTAGCCTTCGACGTGAAGTTGACGAAGCCGCCGGTGAGCTGCAGAAAACGCCGCTGGTGGAACAGTCCGTAGAGGGCGACGGTGAGCGCCTCCGGGCCGTCGTAGTCCGGCGAGGTGGTGTCGACGCGTTCCCCCTCGTCGTTGACGTTCCACGGCGCGAAGTGCTCGTAGGGGGTGAACGGGGTGCCGTACTTCGCGGTGACCCCGTCGGAGATCAGGCACAGCACGGCGTGCCGGAAGGCGAGCGGGAACTCCGCGAGGTATGCCTGAAGCTGGGCGTGCGCGCCCGTCAGCGTGGCGTTCTCGTCGGCGGCGTTCTTCAACTCGACGATCGCGACCGGCAGACCGTTGAGGTACAGCACGATGTCGAGCCGGCGCCGGAAGTCGCCGTCGACGATCGTGACCTGGTTGAGCGCCCGGTAGACGTTGCGGCGGGGGTCGTCCAGGTCGGCTAGGCGCACGGTGGGGGTGTGCTCTGCACCGAACGCGTCGGTGTAGGGGACCGAACGGATGCCGTGGACCAACCGCTTGTGCGCTTCCCGATTCTCGGCGAACGCCTCCCGGGAGGCCACGTCGGTGGCGGCCCGCACCGCGTCGGCGACCGCCGTGGGCGGGAGGTCGGGGTTGAGCCGCTCGATCGCGGCCCGCAGGTCCTCGACGAGCACGAGATCGGCCCAAGTCTGCCGCTGCCCCGACCCCGGCGCGAAGTCCTTCCCGGCACCCGGCTCCCACCCGAGCTCACCGAAGTGATCCAGCGCGAGCGCCTCCCAGTCCGCCTCGCTCATCCACCCGCCCGCACCCATCCCAACCCCTCCCCGTGGACCGTCTACTTACCTAAACCGCTTCTTCGACTACCTTCTCGACGTCCTTGACCCGCAACCGCTCCGACATCAACTCCGGCAGCAAAGTGTCACGCAGTTTGACCAGGTGCCGCGTTTCTGTACTTGCTGACCGAATCCTCTGGTAGACCCCGGCGGACGTCGGTTCCAGCTCGGCCAGTATTTCTGTGGACGGGATCGGCACCTCCAAGCGCCGAAGATTGGACATGCTCAACTTCGGTTGCACCGCGCCGGTGACCAGAGGACCGACACTGGTGAAATGCAGGGCTATCGACAACAGCTCCGTAGAGATCGTGGTGCCGGTCAGAACGTGTGCGTGGTTGTTCACCCAGAACTTGCCCCAGACATATTGAGTGACTGGGCGGCCCTCTGGTGTGATCACACTGCCGTCTTCGCCAACCAGCAGCCGAGCGCCCTCGAAGAGGAAGTTATCTACGTAGCCAACGACGCCCGCCGCTCCGTAGTACGGATACGGGCCGGGGCGTGCGTTGCGTTCCTGACTGGATAATGGGACCCGCTGTTTGTTGGCGAAGGTAGCCAATTCGCCCAGGACGACGTCATGGGAGCCGGCTGAAATGGCCTTCTCGTAGTGCGACCGCATCAGCTCAAGACATGTGGCGACGATGCGGTCGTTGACCGCAATCTTGTCGTTCAGAGCGCCGAGGACGTCTGTTATCGCTCGCTGCACCGCCAGCGGCGGATGAGGAACTTGGATAGCCTTTATTGTTGCAACAGGTTGAGCCAGGCCGGGCACTCCAACCGTCGATATTCCGCTGAGGAGTGCACGCTGACCAGCAGGTGAGAGGAACCAGTACAGGTAGAAATCTGAGAGTGCGAGGCTTGGGTCGAGCCGGGCCTTGACTTGACTCGTTGAGAGCACATAGCGGGGAAATCTAGGCGAGCGGGGCACCATGGCGACTTGGCCGATAATGCCCCGATGTGTGAATACCAGGTCACCCCCTCGGAGGTTGGCGCCAGGGATTTGGTTGGCTTTGCTGTCCGAGATGTAGACGAAGCCATCGTCGACAAACCGGCCTGTTCCTAGATTTACCCCTCGCACCATAGGCACGCCAGAATCAACGTAGTCCTTCGCCGTGAAGGCGGAGCCATATGGTTTCGAGATGGCGCTCTTTTCAGGAGCTGCCAAGTCTTCGAAACGGACAGTCGGCCAGTCAGACATCGAGCCTCCCAAGCTGGTCGCGGACGACTGATTCGAGGCGGGCGGACTCGTCGAAGTGGGCGTACAGCTCCTTGGTGAGGCGTTCGATGCGGTCGGCGAGCGGTTCGGCGTTCGGGTCCTCTTCGGCTTCCGCAGCGCCGACGTAGCGGCCAGGAGTCAGCACATGGTCTTGGGCGGCTACCTCGTCCAGCTTCGCCGAGTAGCAGAAGCCGGGGACGTTCTCGTACGTCTGCCCCTTAATCTTGGCGGACTTGGTGCCGCGCCAGGCGTGGTAGGTGTCGGCGATCCTGGCGATGTCGTCGTCGGTGAGGATGCGCTCGGTGCGGTCGACCATGGTGCCGAGGGCGCGGGCGTCGATGAAGAGGATCTCGTGGCGCCGGTCGGTCAGCGCCTTCGCGCCCTGCGGTGTCTTGTCCTTGGTCAGGAACCAGAGGCAGGCGGGGATCGCGGTGGTGCGGAAGAGGTTCGGCGGGAGAGCGACCATGCAGGCGACCAGGTCCCTCTCAACCATCTCACGGCGGATGTCGCCCTCGCCGGACTGCTTCGTTGACATCGAGCCGTTGGCGAGGACGACGCCCGCGCTGCCGCGGTCGCCCAGCTTGAACAGGATGTGCTGGAGCCAGGCGTAGTTGGCGTTGCTCTGCGGCGGCACACCGTAGCGCCAGCGCGGGTCGGTCTCGCGGCGGGCCCAGTCGCTCATGTTGAACGGCGGGTTGGCCATGATGAAGTCGGCTCGCCGGTCGGGGTGCTTGTCGTCGGCGAATGTGTCGGCCCAGCGGTCGCCGATCCCGACGGGGTCCATGCCGTGGATGGCGAGGTTCATTTTCGCCAGCCGCCAGGTGCGCTCGTTGGCTTCCTGGCCGTAGACGGCGATGTCGTGGGTGTGGTCGTGGCCGGCGCGGGCCTCGACGAACTTCTTGGACTGTACGAACATGCCGCCGGATCCGCAGCACGGGTCGTAGACGCGGCCCTCGTAGGGCTCCAGCACCTCGACGAGAACCCGCACCACGCTGGATGGGGTGTAGAACTCGCCGGCTCGCTTGCCCTCGGCGCGGGCGAAGCGCTCCAGGAAGTACTCGTACACCTCGCCGAGGACGTCCTGTGCCTTGCGGTCGCCGTGGCCGGTGAAGCGGGCGTCGCTGATCAGGTCGACGAGTTCCTTCAACCGCTTCTGGTCGACGTTGTCCCGGTTGAAGATCTTCGGGAGGACGCCGGTCAGCGCCCTGTTCTCCTGCATGATCGCGTCCATGGCGTTGTCGAGCAGTTCGCCGACGCCGCTCGGGGCGTTCTCTACCAGGTAGTCCCAGCGGGCGGTCTCGGGGACCCAGAAGACGTTGGCGCTGGTGTACTCGTCGCGTTCGTCGAGGAACTCGGCGCGGCGGTTCTCCGGGATGTCGGCGAGGCTGGCGGCGATCTGGTCGCGGCGCTCGGCGAACGCGTCGGAGACGTACTTGAGGAAGACTAGGCCGAGGACGAACTCCTTGTACTGTGCGGCGTCCATGGAGCCGCGCAGCTTGTCGGCGGCCTTCCACAGGATGTCCTGGATCTGCTTGGTGCTGGACACGCCGAACAGTTCGGCCTGTCCGGTGGCACGTTTGCGTGGGGGCACTATGTGTTCCGTTCTCTCGTTCAGGAGTTCGTACCGTACAGAGTCGTGAGGGTGCCGTCGGCGAAGCCGGTCACGATGAGTTCGCGCAACGTCGCCAAGAGGTCAACCTGCCGCTGCAGGAGATGCTCGCGTTCCTCCAGACGGCGCAGCACGTCGTCCAAGCGGGCCGCCTCGTCGGGGGTCAGGTCGGGGATCATGGCGTCCCGCACCCGCGGGCCCCGCACTGCAGCAGGGCTGCGTGTCATGTTGCGGGCGGTGCCCAGGAGTGCCGCCAGCACTCGGGGGGTGAGCGGGTCGCCAGAAGAGATACGCAGGCCGCTGGCGGGGAACTCGATCACCGAGAAGCCGTCGTAGTCGAGAAGGACACCGAACCGAGGAACGCTGGTGACCACGACGTCACCAGGTTCAGTAAGGGCGACCTGCGGGTACTGCGCCGCGAGGGTGAGCCGGTCCATCCAACGCCCGGAAGACTGGGCGAGTACCTCTGCCGCGCCGATGACCCGATGGTGACCCCGTGGTCCGACATGCTCGGGGTTCAGGCGGTGCCCGGTGAGGGGGCGGACCCGGCGAGCCGTTCGTAGCGCCTCGCAAGAAAGCTCTTTCGGCCTGATTCCCTCGCGCTGCACCGCTCCGGTGTTCAGGAAGCCGTTCTCCTTCCCGTAACGGATGGCCTCTTGCTCAGCGTCGGCGAGACGCCCCTCGACCTCGCCGACGAGCGCGGGGCGGTCGGCGGCCAGGCGGGCACGCAGGGTGACTGACGCCGGACCGGGCGGCCGAAGGGCGGCAGCCCGACGCAGGTCGAGGCTCTCCAGTGGGACGATTCGGCCGGTGCGCGGGTCGTGGCCGTCACTGCGGTGACCCTCGGCGCGCCAGAGAAGGATGTCCTCGGCTGCGGACTCGATAGTGGACTCTCCAAGCGCCTGACCGCTGAGGTCGACGAGTAGCAGGCGGCCCTTGGTGGTGTGGATCGGGTCCCGGGTCAGCAGCCAAAGGGCGGCGGGGTGACCTGGCCTGGCCGGGTAGACGCCGCCCGGTAGTTGCACAACTGCCTCGACGATGCCGCTGCTCAGCAGCGCGGACCGCCGTAACGCCGCTGGCCCGTCCCGTAGTTGGTCAACGAGGCTGCTGGCAGGGCCGACGACGATGGCCGTGCGGCCAGGACCGAGCAGATCGGCGATCGCTTCGACCCGGTCGAGGTCGGCGAGGGCTTCTCGACTCTCCGCCGGTTGGTAGGGGAGCCGGGTGACGATGAGGTCCGGTTCGGCGAACTCCTCGTTCAGCTCATCGGCGCGCACCTCGAACTGGAACTCGGGTAACTCGGCGAGGAGTAATTGCCGCCGCACCAGACGGGCGAGTTCCTCGTCGGCGACGAACGCGTTGACTCGCAGATTGTCGCGGTCCTGGTCGCTTACCAGCGCTGTCAGTAGGTCGCCTGCGCCTGCGTTGCCGTCGGCGATGGTGACGGCGCGATGGGCGCGCAGCCGGGTCGGCACGTCGGCCACCCGACGGATCAGGGCCACCGTCTCCGGGGTGAGTGCATCCGCTGTCAGCTCAGGCCAGCCGAGGCGGTTAGCGGAGCTGAGTAGGAACTGACAGCTGTGCCAGGGGTCGAAGGCTCCCTCGATCAGTTGCTCGACCAGTTGGGCGAGCCCGGTCGGTTCCGGGGCGTCAGCCAGCTCGTGCAGCAGAAACTCGTCATCGGGATCGAGGCGTCGAGCCAGCGGTAGAGGATCGGCTGGCAGTGCCTCGCCGGAGAGGTGGCGGAGGCAGAGCGCGGCGCCGAGGACGACGATCGTGCGTCGGCCGCCGTGCCGCCGGGCGTACGCCGCCAGCGTGTGCATGGACCGCTCGGCGCGCAGGGTATCCGGGTCGGCATGGCCGAGGCCGGTCCGGATTAGCCAAGCCACGACAGCGTCTGCAGGAAAGAGAGGTTGGCCGTGGTTGCCCGGCACGTGTGCAGGGAAGTCCGAGTGCCGCCGGCGCCAAGTGGTGACCGCAGGCTTTCTGACCCGCGCGAGCTGCGCGATCTCGCGCTGCGACATCAACTCCGCCTCCACCGCTCACCTCCTCGCTCTGGCGGTCAAGGTACGAGTCCTCAACGGTGAAAGACGACCGTGGATCTGTTATCCCGGGATAACAGTCTGTAGGGCAGTGTAGGCGACCAATCTGCGGTTCCCTCGATGCGCCAACGACATCAGGGGGTCTGATGAACGACACGCTCACGCTCTACCAGGAGCTCACCGACCGCTTTCAGCGGTCCCAGGTGCCCGGCCCGGTCAGCGACCTGGTTCTTGCCGCCTTCCACGGCGAGCAGGTTCTCGATGCCGTACTGCGAGGTGAGTCCCTTCCGCCGTCGCCCGAGCCGGGTGAGACGGGCGACGGCGCGCCGCAGGCATTCCTGGAAGAGGTCCGGGTTGCCGGCTTCCGCGGGATCGGCCAGCAGGTCACGGTTGGGCGGCTGCCCAAGACCGGGCTGACTGTGTTCGTGGGCCGTAACGGCTCCGGGAAGTCCAGCATCGCCGAGGCCGTCGAGTACGCGCTGACCGACGATTCCCTGCGCTGGGCGCAGCGCCCGCCGGCCTTCCGCGAGGGCTGGCGGAACCTGCACCACGACGGCGCATCGGAGATCCGCCTCAGCCTTCGCCTCGACTCCGGCCAGCAGGTGACGACCCACCGCACCTGGCCGGCCGGGGCCTCCGACCTGACCTCCGGGACGGTCACCACGACCATGGGCGGCGCCGCGATGCCGCCCGGTCAGGCGCCGGAGTGGATCGATCAGGCCACCAGGTACCGGCCGTTCCTTTCTGCCCGCGACCTCGAACGGGTCATCACCGCGAAGCCGACCGAGCTGTACGACGCGATCGCGCCGATCCTCGGCCTGGGCCCGCTACGCGACACCGACGCCCGGCTGCAGCAGCGGCGCAAGGTCTACGACGACCGGGCCAAGGCGCTCAAGGCGGCCTTCACCGAGCTGCGCGAACAGCTCGGCCAGGTCGACGACGAGCGTGCCCGCGACGCCCTGAGTGCGCTCGGTGCCCGTCCGCTCCGCGCAAACCTGACCCTGCTGGCTGACCTCGCCTGCGGCGACACCGCCACGTCGGAGGAACCTGCAGCGGCAGCCGCCCGGCGGCTCGCTCAGCAGGACTTGCCCGACCTGGGTGGGGCGCTGGTTGCCCTCGCCGAGTCTGCGGCGGCGATGCGTGAGGCGACCGCGACCGACAGCGGCGCCGCGGATCGAAGCGCTCGGCTGCTGCGGGCCGCGCTCGACGTGCACCACGATCGTGGGAACGGCCCTTGCCCGGTGTGCCGCGTCGGGACCCTGGACCAGGACTGGCGTACGCAGGCCGAGGAGGAACTCGCCACGATCGCCGCGGTCGCCGTCGCGGCACGCGCGGCCCAGCAGGCTTACGCGCACGCCCGGCGTACGGTCGACGGGCTGCTCGGTGACATCCACCGGCTGCTGGAACCGGCCGCTGCGGCGCTGGCGCCCCACATCCCCGAGGAGAGCGCGGCGATGCGCGAAGCTCTCGCCGGGCTCGGCCCCGATCGGGCCGCTTGGGACAGTGTCGTCGCGGCGTACACCACCCTCGTGAAGGCGGCGGCCGGCTGGCTCGCCCAGCGTCACGACGCCTGGCGCGAGCCCGGCGCCGCGATCCGCCGGTGGGTCGACGCCGCGGCCATGGTCCGCGCCGAGGCCCCGGCCCTGGCTCTGCTCACCAAGGCTCGTGCGGCTCTCGACACCGCCGAGAAGGCGATCCGTGCCGACCGACTGGGCAGCTTCGCCGCGCAGTCGGACCGGATCTGGCAGAAGCTGCGGCAGGAGAGCAACGTCGAGCTGCGCCGGCTGCGGATGGAAGGGGTGAACAACACCCGCCGGGTCCTGTTCCCCGTAGCCGCCGACGGCGTCGAGACCAGCGCGCTCGCGGTGATGAGCCAGGGTGAGCTGCACGCCCTCGGCCTTGCGGTCTTCCTGCCCCGTGCCTGCGCCGACACCAGCCCGTACCGATTCGTGATCATCGACGACCCGGTGCAGAGCATGGATCCCACCAAGATCGACGGCTTGGCCGAGGTGTTGCGGGAGGTCGCCCTGACCCGGCAGGTCATCGTGTTCACCCACGACGACCGGCTGCCGGAAGCGATCCGCCGCCTAGACATCGAGGCCGACGTCCGGGAGGTCACTCGCCGCCAGGGCTCGATCGTCGAGGTCCGCAAGGTCTGCGACCCAGCGGACCGCTACCTCGACGATGCCCGCGCCCTGGTCGCCGCGGACATCGCGGACGAGGCGAAGTACCTGATGGTCGCCGGGTTCTGTCGGTCCGCGATCGAGTCGGTGAGCATGGATCGCTACCGGGCCGCCGAGCATCGGCGCGGCTCGCCCTACCAGCAGATCCAGGAAGGGCTCAGCCGGGCCCACACCGTCAAGGACCGGCTCAGCCTCGGGCTCTTCGGCCGCCTCGTACCCCGACCGGAGCTCTTCGCTCGTCTCGACCGTGACTACGGCACGCAGGCCACCCGGACGGTCAAAGCGGTGGCGGATGCGGTCCACGGCCACCGGAGCATGCCCGTCCGGGCGATGGTCGCCAACACCGCTGCGCTCGTGGGGCGGTTGCGATGACGACGTCCCTGTACCTCGCCACCGCCGAACGGATGCTCAGCAGCGTCATCCGAGGCACCCGTGGAGCCTGGCCCCGTGCGTGCGCGTGGCTGCTTCGCCACGAACTGGAAGCAGCGATGGACCGGTACTGGGCTCGCGTCTGCCCCGAGATCGGACGGACCCGGGTGCAGCGGCCGAAGCTGCTGCTGCTCGCCCACTACGCCGGCCCCGACCTTGGGCGCCGGGCCAGCTACCTGTGGTGGGCGCTGTCTCGGGCCGGTCACCACCACCACTACGAACTCGGCGTCACCGCAGCCGAGCTGACCCGGCTCCGCGCCGAACTCGTTGACATCGTCGCGCTCCTTGACCACTCGGAGGCACCCACATGCTGAAGCGAGATCAGGCCATGCTGATCCTCGGCGTTGAGGCGTTGGCCATTGTCGGCGTCGTCTACTACCTCGTCACGCTCGACCTCATCAGCCTTGCCTGGTCGGCGTCGATCGCGATCGCCATCCCGGCCTGGCTGCTCGCCGTGAAGGCCCCGACGACGTGCGGCGTGACCACCCAGAAGGGCGGCCGGTGCGGACGGAAGGTCAACGGGGTGATCTTCGGCTGCGGCCGGTCGAACCACACCTGGGCCAAGTTCTTCGCCCGCTTCGGCTGGCGTCGTCAGCCTGACCCGACCGTTCGGCGGAGCCGGTCCACCGAGGCTGCAGAGGTCGCCGAGATAGTGACCGTGAAGATCGCCGAGGACTGGAAGAGCACCGTGGCTTTCTGGCTCGCCCTCACCGCGACGACGTGCGCCCTGGTCAGCGCCACCATCGATGCCACCAACTTTCTCCGTGCGCAGGAGTCGCCGAAGCCGCCGGTCGCCGTCTCTCGTTGAGCCTGACTTTCTCCATCGGTAAATCCGAATATCAAGTCGCGGCGAGGATCTCCCGCTACGGCCTCTCCCGCGCCGCATAGCACCTGTTCGAGCTGGCCTTCAGCCACGTCAAGCTGCACCCCGGCACTACAACATCTCGGCCTGCCCGATGTGCTGACAAGGCCCGACGGTACCGAGGCAGGGAAGTGAAGGTTGCTGAGTGGGGTCCTTCCGATGACGTCGGTGTCGGAAATCTGATGCATAGATGAACGTGTCTTGCGCCCTATCCTGGAGGGCTTTGCCTCGGGCCGACGGCCCGGCGGATCAGCACTGGTGTACGTCGACCGACTTGGAGACGAGATGCTGTTGACCCAACCGGATGTGCTCCACCTCGTCCAACAGGCCGCCGGCCGGTGGGCAGACCAACTGATCGACTTCGGCCCGCGCAACACGCTGCTCTACTTCAAGGAGCGACAGACCACCACTCTCGATCTCGCCGAGGCGGCCCCAGGCGCTGTCGCCGATCTGCTCCAGGGGCAGAAGGTTCGCCTACGGACGCTGTTCCCGGACCAGGACCGGCACACCACCGCCTGCAACACTGCCCGCAGCCTCCGCCGGAAGCTGGTCGAGCTGGAGGAGGAGCAGGGCATCCAGGCTGGTTGGGTGACCCGCGGTCTGCTCTGCATGGTCGGTCCGTACACCCGCGGCTCCGTGCCGATGCAACCGCTGCGGGCGCCGTTGATCCTGCAGCAGCTTGCGCTGGACAGCAGGACGGCAACCGAGAATGACTTCACGCTGGAGCTATCGGAGTCACCCGAGATCAATCCCGTACTCCTGTACGCGCTGGAACGGCAGTACGGCGTGGAGGCGGACATCAGCGTCCTCGGCGAGAAGCTGAGCGCGATGCTGTCCGAGATCGCTGATCCGGACCAGCAGCTCAGTGCCGCTTACGAGCTGATCGCCGAGGCAGCCGCTCCCAGCGGCCTGTCTCTCCGGCTCGAGCCCGCAGTTGTTGCCGGCGTCTTCAGCTTCGACAAGCTCGCCATGGTCAAGGATCTGCGTAACTCGGCCGAGCTGCTGGCGTCGCATCCGGTGATCGGTGCAATGGCGGGCGACCGCGACGCTCGGCAACAGCTGCGCACGGAGCAGGCTCAGGGGTCCAGCTCCAGTGCTGATCGGATCGATCCGGCGAAGGAGTTCCTGGTCCACGACGCGGACTCGTCTCAGCAATCGGCGGTCGACGCGGTGTTGTCCGGTCGACATGTGGTCATCGAGGGTCCACCCGGCACGGGGAAGAGTCAGACGATTGCGAACATCATCGCGTACATGGCCGCGATGGGTCGCAGCGTGCTGTTCGTCTCCGAGAAGCGGGCTGCCATCGAAGCGGTGATGAACCGCCTTGGCGACGTCGGGCTCGACAACCTGGTGTTCGACCTGCACGACCGCAAGATCAGCAAGCGGCAGGTCGCCCAGCGCATCGCCAATGTCCTCACTCAAGCTGGCGCTGAACCACCCGTCGACACCGACGATCTGCACCGCCGCCTGCACAGCCGCCGGGCCGCGGCGAAACGGCACCCGGCCGAGCTGCACGAAGTACGGCAACCCTGGGCGGTGAGTGCGTTTCGGGTTATCGATCAGCTCCTCGCGCTTCCGACTCTCGATGTCAGCGGCTATAACCTGCGCGCCTCCGAGCTGCGAAACCTTGACCGGTCAAGGCTTGAGTCCGCGCGGGAGGACCTTCGGACGTTCGTGGATCGTGGCGGCCTGAGGATCTGGCGCGGGGAGTCGCCGTGGGCGAAGGCCGCCATCCGCACTCCAGACGATGTCGGCAAGGTGCTGGTGCATCTCGACGAACTCGCGGCCGGCGCCCTGCAGGGCGCACAGCGCCAGATCCGGAACTTGGTCGACCGCGCGGGGCTGGACGTGCCGGACGACCTCGCTGCGTGGAAGGATCTGTTCGACCTGCTCAGCGAGGTCGACCGCACCATCGCCAGCTACGGCGAGCAGGTCTTCGGCCCGGATCTGGACGACTTCGTCTACGCGACAGCACCAGGGCGATCCCGGCCGCGCCGCTCGGAGCCGCTCGGGATCTTCCGCCGGTTCCAACTGCGCCGCGAGCTGCGACGGACCTGTCCGGCCCCTCCCAAGAGCCGATCCGAGATGTATCAGGGCCTGGTCGCCGCAGTGGACCAGCGCGAGCGGTGGCGGAAGCTCAGCCGTCAGGACAGCGCACCCACTGCTCTGGCGGACGCCGACCTGTGCATGTCGTCCTTCACACAGGTGCGTAACCACCTCGCTGCGGTGGCGGCATGTGCCCGGATCGACGGCCTTGAGCGTGGAACCACGACCACCGCGGCCAACACGCTCGACGAGTTGAACGCCGACCGCGAGACGTTGTTCCTGATGCCCGACCTGAACAAACAGCAGCAGCTGTTCCGCTCGTTGGGGCTGAGCCACATGCTCGATGACCTGGCCCACCGGCAGGTCTCAAGCGACGAGGCGGCCGACACCCTGTTGCGCTCCTGGTTGCAGGTTGTCCTCGACGAGATGCGCGTGCGGGTCCCGTACCTCGGTCAGTTCGTCGGGCAGCAGCACGCCGCGGTGGTCCAGGACTTCCGCGCTGCGGACAGCCGGCACATCGAGATGGCCGCCCGGCACGTGCGCCGCAACGTGGCAGTGAACCTGCGGAAGGCCCGAGACGCTCATCCCGACCAGAACGGCCTCGTCCGGCGGGAGGCGGCCAAGAAGAGCCGGCACCTCTCTCTCCGGAAGCTGCTCAGCAGCGCACCGGAGGTGCTCCTCGCCGCGTTCCCGTGCTGGGCCATGTCACCACTGGTGGTCAGCCGCATCCTGCCGCCCGAGCGGTCGTTCGACGTGGTGATCTTTGACGAGGCGAGCCAGATCGAGCCGCACGACGCTGTCGCCTCGATCATGCGGGGCGCCCAGCTCGTCGTGGCCGGCGACCCGAAGCAGCTCCCACCCACGCCGTTCTTCCGGCGCCTCGTTCAGCAGAGCCCGGCTGGAGAAGACGATGATCTCGGCGACGAGAGCCTTGAGGACTACGAGTCCGTTCTTGACGTCCTCGGTGGCCTCATCTCGGACCGGTACCGCTTGACCTGGCACTACCGCAGCCGAGACGAGCGCCTGATCGCGTTCTCGAACGTCGAGATCTACAACCGGTCCCTCGTCACGTTCCCCGGCGTGCAGGTCGACAGCCCGCTGCGCTTGGAGACGGTGGATGGCCGTGTCGCCCCCGGGCAGAGCGGCTCATCAACGGAGGAGGTCAACCGGGCGGTCGAGCTGATTCTCGAGCACGCCGAGCAGCGACCGAACGAGAGCCTCGGCGTCATCACGATGGGGCAGAAGCACGCCCTGCGGATCGAGGCGACCCTGCGCAGCCGACGCCGAGAGCATGAGCACCTCGACGACTTCTTCTCCCAGGACCGGGCCGCGAGCCAGCGGTTCTTCATCAAGAGCCTGGAGAACGTCCAGGGTGACGAGCGGGACGCCATCATCCTGAGTATCGGCTACGCCAAGACCAGAGACGGTCGACTTCCGCTGCGCTTCGGCCCGCTCAACCAGGAGGGTGGTGAGCGGCGCCTCAACGTCGCGGTCACCCGAGCGCGGAGTCGGATGACCGTGGTGAGCGCCTTCTCCCACCACGACATGGACCCGAACCAGACCGCGGCGACCCGGAACCGCGGGCCCGAACTGCTCCGCCGCTACCTCGAGTTCGTCGACCTCGGCGGCGACCTGGGCGCGCGACAGCACACCGGGGTCGAGCTCAACGGCCTCGAACGCAGCGTCCTGAAGGCTCTCCAGCAGCAGGGCATCAACGCCGTGCCGCAGTGGGGCGTGTCCGGCTACCGTATCGACCTGGCCCTCGCCCACCCGGATCAGCCCGGCCGCATGGTCCTCGCTGTGGAGACCGACGGTCACTCGTACCACCAGGCACACAGCGCCCGGGATCGGGACCGGCTGCGCCAGCAGCACCTCGAGCGCCTCGGGTGGGAGTTCCACCGGATCTGGTCGACCGACTGGTACGTGGATCCTGCAGGCCAGACAGCCCGACTCGTCGCCCGCTGGAAGCAGGCGGTCGACCGCGCCAACCACGCCGCGAGGAGCCACCCCGTACCGCCGGCACGCCGGCCCGCCGAGCCATCGACGCCGCCGGCGACCCGCCGTGGCCCCCGCCCCGACGTGCCGATCGGTCTGCGGATCACCGAATACACGCGGGATCAGCTGGTACAAATCTGCACCTGGCTGGTGAGCGACCAGCTTCAGCGTGATCGGGATGAGCGCCTCCAGGAGGCCATGAGCGAACTTGGCTTCCGCAAGCGCGGCTCGATCATCCTCCAGCGCCTGACCGAAGCACTCGACATCGCGCAGCAGCGCGCCGACCGGGAGGTGTCCCGATGATTGCCCTCGACCCGCTCACTCTGGAACGCGTCGCCCGCCTGATCTGCGACGTCGATGGTCCCTACGAGCGGACCGGTACGCAGGTCGAGCGGTTCCTGCACCGGGTCCGGTGGCCTGGAGATCCGCAGTACGACGGCTCTCCGCGGATCCCCTGGCTGACAGAGGTACTCAGTTCCCGTGCCGATGATGCCGCCGCACTCGACCGGCTGCTCTGTCGCATCGGTGACCCGCTGGAGTACGACGGCGGCGTCGAGGCCGCCGAACCGATCGCGCAAGAGCTGAACCGCCTTCTGGCTCCCGAGCAGCTCACCATCACCTACGTCGGCGGGCGCCCTGTGCTCGGTCAGATCAGCCAGAGCAGCGACGTTCCCCTCTACGGGCCGCCGCCGGACCTCCACGAGCGGGTGCGACGACTATCCCCCGACAGCAAGGCGGTCGACATCCTCATGGCCCGCGCCGACGAAGCGTCGATCTGCCAGAACAACGGGGCCTACGCACTGGCGATCATCGGCATCGGCAGCTTCGTCGAAGGGCTGCTGCACGTCGTGGTGACTGATCGCGACGAGACCGTGCGCAGAAACGGCCTGGTCGGCCGGGGCGGTCGACGGACTCCGGCCGAACGAGCGGGCCTTCACCTGCTCCTCGAGTACGCGCATCGGAAGAAGTGGGTCCAGACCGACGCCAAGGACTTCATGGAGAAGGTCCGGGACTACCGCAACTTCGTCCACCCCCGTCACCAGATCGACTACGGGCTCGTGCCCGACCTGGACACGGTGCGGATGTGCTGGGCGCCTGTACACGCGCTCCTCAATGACCTGGAATCCGCACCATGATCAACAGCTCATCTCGGTGACCAGCAAGCAATCGTATTGACCTCTCCTTGTCCAGATGCCGACCTCGACACCGCCGCCTGCTACTCCAGCTTCGGAACCAAGACCAGGTGCTGGAGTAGCAGGCGGAGGTCAGCGAGGCCGCATCGAGCGAGAGCGGCGACGCGTTCGGCGGAGCCTCTCGCCTGTAACCCCTCGGGACGGCGCAAATGCTCGGTTTCAGGTCTGTGTTCACGACTCACCGCGAACGGAACCATCTGCAGCCACTGGTACGGGAACAACTCGACCGTTGGATCGCGGGCCCCAAGGGCTGGGATCCGTCCGCGCTTCAGGAGAATCGGTGGGCGACCATCGGCGACAACGTCAGGGCCCTCCTACTGCAGCACGAGGGGCAGGATGGATCGACGTCAACGCGCGTACGGATCGCCGAAACGAAGCCGGACGGGCAGTGGATCATCCAACTGACCGTACATACGCCCAACGCGAGAGAGCGGGCGGCTTGGGCCTGGATTGACATCGAATCCCCCGACCCCGACAGCGAGGACCCACGCAGC
>NZ_WAAS01000057.1:0-32162 GCF_008806585.1 Micromonospora sp. AMSO12t | reverse complement strand
AGCCCACGTCCGCCCCCGCGCCCCCGGTGACCGCCGGTCGGGCGCCGTCCTGACCGTCACGCTCCACCGGGCGTGGCGGCACCGCCGCCCAGGAGGCTCCATGTCCGTCGTCGCCATCCCCACCCGACACCACTCGACCGCGCGCCCCGAGCGGATCGGAGCGGGCCGACCGCGCTCCGCCCCGACCGTCACCATCACCCTCGACCTCGTCCCGGGGCCGGTGAGCCCCCGCCTGGCCCGGCTGCTGGAGCTGATCGGCGAACTCGCCGAGTCGGGGGAGGGGCGGCTGGGTCCCGGCGTCGCCGAGGACCGGCCGGCGGCGCCCCGGCCGGTGCCGGCCGTCGTGGACCCCCAGGCGATCCGGATCGCCACCGGCTCGCGGGTGGTCCACCAGGGCTCCCGCGTGATCCCGCTGACCCGCATCGAGTACGACCTGCTGCTGTTCCTGGCGGAGCAGCCCCGCCGGGTGTTCACCCGGCTCCAGCTGCTGAGTCGGGTGTGGGGCTACGAGCACGCGGTGGCGCGCACCGTCGACGTGCACGTCCGCCGGCTGCGCGCCAAGCTCGACCCGGACATGCCGGTGGTGACCACCGTCTACGGCGTGGGCTACCGCCTCGCCGACGAGGCACGGATCGAGATCGAGCGCAGTCGCTGACGGCGCCACCCGCGCGGCGTGCCCGGCCTTGGGCGCGCCGCGCCGCCGCGTCCGCGTCCGCAGTGTCCCGTCGCCGGTACGCCGCGCGGCACCCCGGTCGCGTGCCCACGGCCGTCCGGAGGGCCGACGCGATCCACGCTGATCCATTCCCGGCGCACCCGCGCCGACCACCGTGAACCGGGCGGGCACCCCCCTATCGGGTCAACCCGGCGGCTCTGCTGTAATCATCAGGCTTCGTACGCAGAGCGAGCATCCGGCTCCGATGCGTTCGTCAATTGTCACATTCATGCAACGCAGCCGCCCCTTGACCCTCGCCCGGGCGCCGGGAAGCATCGATGGAGCGGCGTCCCGGGCCGTGGGGAGATACCCGGACCAGCCAAGGAGGACCATGTCGGTCAGCCCCGCCTCGTCGCGCGCCGGATGGCATACGTCCCAGCCCGCTGTTCCCGGACGACCCCCGGGGGGCCAGCGTCGCCCCGCCAACACCGCCGCACCGATGCTCACGGTGACCCTGAACATCCCGTTGGCATCCGAGGAGTCGCTGACCGCGCCCGCCCGACGGCTGCTGGAGGCCGCCCGGGAGATGCTGGAACGCGGCGAGGGCACCGTCATCACCGCCACCGTCGAACGCCGCCCCGACCCGGTGCCCGCCGGCCGCGCGCCGTCGCGCCCGGTCGCCGCCACCATCCCGACCCTGCACATCCTCGCCTCGTCCCGGTCGGTGCTGCGCGACGGCGAGCCGTTGCCCCTGACCCGGCTGGAGTTCGACCTGCTGCTGCACCTCGTCGCCCACCCCCGCCGGGTCTTCACCCGGTTGCAGCTGCTCAACGCGGTCTGGGGCTACGAGCACGCCGGCGTGCGTACCGTGGACGTGCACGTCCGTCGGCTGCGTGGCAAGGTCGGCGTCGACGTCCCGCTGGTCACCACCGTCTACGGCGTCGGCTACCGGCTCGCCGACGACGCCCGCGTCACCATCGACCGCAACGGCTGACGCCGCCCACCGCGCGAGCACCGTCCACGGCGCGAGCACCGTCCACCGCGCGCGTTCGGCCGCGCGAGCACTGGCCTTACGAGCACCGACCGCGCGGGCGCCGGCCGCCGCGCCCCGTCCGGGGCGGCCGGCGGGGCACCATGGTCGGATGCGGATCCGACCCATCTCCCCGGAGCTGCTCGTCGCCGAGCTGACCGAGCGCCTCGCCGGCACCGACGCCCCCGGCCGGCTGCGGGTGGCCGTCGACGGCGCCCCGGCGGCCGGCCCGGACGAACTCGCCGCCGCGCTGGTCGACCCGCTGCGCGCGCTCGGTCGGCCCGTGCTGCACGTACGCGCCGCCGACTTCCTCCGCCCCGCGTCGGTGCGCCTCGAGTTCGGCCGGACCAACCCCGACGCGTTCTACGAGGGCTGGGTCGACGAGCCGGGGCTGCGGCGGGAGGTGCTCGACCCGGCGGGGCCCGGCGGCTCGGGACGGGTGCTGCCCTCGCTGTGGGACGCCACCACAGACCGGGCCAGCCGCGCCGCGTACGTCGACCTGCCGCCCGGGGGAGTCGTGCTGGTCAGCGGGGCACTGCTGCTCGGCGGGGGCCTGCCCTTCGACGTCACGGTCCACCTGGTGCTCTCCCCGGCAGCCCTGGACCGGCGCACCGACCCCGCGCAGCGGTGGACGCTGCCCGCCTTCGCCCGGTACGCCGACGAGGTCGCACCGGCCTCCTTCGCCGACGTCGTGGTCCGCGCCGACGATCCCCGGCATCCGGCGCTGGTGGAGTCCCCGGTGTCGCCCTGACGCCGTGACACGGCGAAAAGTCGTCGGTTTGACGGTCGACGTGCCGGGGTATTCGCCCGGCTCACAGAGCGCGGGTGATCCGCCCGCGCGCAGACCACCACGGCGCCGGGCGCACCTACCCGGTGCCCCGGCGGATCTTCCAGGCCAGAAAGGCAGGCAGCGATGCTCGTCCACGACACGATCGGTACGGGCCGATCCCAGGCGGAGATCGACCAGATCCGGCGCTCCCTGCAGGCCCGCTACGACGAGCTGTCCGCGGAGTACGAGCAGGCGGTGCTGCAGAGCCAGGTGCTGCGACTGGTGGAGGTGGGTGACACCGCCGGTGACGACCAGGCCGACAGCGGCACCAAGACGGCGGAGCGGGACACCGCGCAGTCCCTGCTGCGGACCATCCTCGACCGCCGCGCCCAGTACGAGCACGCCCTCACCCGGCTGGAGGAGGGCACCTACGGCTTCTGCGAGGGCTGCACCTCGGCGATCCCCGTCGAGCGGCTGGAGATCTTCCCCTCCGCCACCACCTGCGTGCAGTGCAAGCAGAACCGGGAACGTCGGGCGGCCTGATCCCCGCCAGCGGTTGCCGGTCGGTCCGGACCGCGGCGAGGTCGACCGATGGGTGAGATCAAGGTCGGCACCGCCTCCTGGACCGACCGGACCTTGTTGGACTCCGGCTGGTATCCGCAGACCGCCGACACCCCGGAGAAGCGGCTGGCGTACTACGCCCGCCAGTTCCCGCTGGTCGAGGTCGACGCCACCTACTACTCGCCGCCCGCCGAGCGGACGGCGAGGCTGTGGGCCGAGCGCACCCCGGCCGGCTTCACCTTCAACGTCAAGGCGTTCAGCCTGCTCACCGGGCACCCGACCCGGGTCGGCGCGCTCTACAAGGACCTCCGGCCGGACACGGGGAAGAAGAACCTGTACCCGGACGACCTGCCGCCGCAGGCGTACGAGGAGGTGTGGACGCGCTTCCTCGCCGCGCTGGACCCGCTGGTCGAGGCGGGCAAGCTCGGCGCGCTGCTGTTCCAGTTCCCACCCTGGTTCACCATCAGGCGGGACAACAAGCAGTACCTGCTGGAGGTGGCGAAGCGCTGCGCCCCGCTGCGCCCGGTCTACGAGTTCCGGCACGCCTCCTGGTTCGACGGCGACAACGCCGACGAGACCCTCGACTTCCTGCGCGAGCACCGGCTGGCGTACGTCTGCGTGGACATGCCGCAGGGGCACCGCTCGTCGGTGCCCCCGGTGTTGGCCGCCACCGCGGACCTCGCGGTGGTCCGCTTCCACGGGCACAGCGACAAGTGGACCAGCAAGGACATCCACGAGAAGTTCGGCTACCGCTACGCCGACCGGGAGCTGCGCGACTGGGCGCCGAAGCTGCGCGAGCTGGCCGACTCGACCGGGCAGACCCACGTCCTCTTCAACAACTGCTACCGCGACTACGCGCAGACCAACGCCGCGACCCTCGCCGGGCTGCTCGACGCGGACTGAGCCGGGCGGTTCACTCCGTCGGGGTGAGGGCCGCTCACCCCGGCGCGACGAAGCATGGACGGTGTGTGCGGCCGACCGTGGCCGCGGCAGGCGACACCACGGAGGTGGGTGGAGATGACGGTTCGGGTGGTCCCGGGTCGACGACGCGGCCCCGTGCTGCACGTCGTCGGGTCGTCCCCCGACGCCCGGTGGGCGCCGCGCCCCGCCCGGGTCGGTCCGACCCGGCAGCCGCGCGGCCCGGTGGGGCCGCCGCGACGTGACGACGACCGACGGTGGGAGACCGACGTACGGGGGTGGACAGATGGCTGAGCAGCTGCATTCCGCGTTCGAGTCCTCGATGGACAAGACCAACATCATCCTCAAGGACATCGAGCAGGCCTACGGCTGGCCCAAGGAGCAACGCAACCAGTCCTACTGCGCGCTGCGCACGGTGCTGCACCTGCTGCGCGACCGGATGCCGGTGCAGGAGAGCGTGGAGTTCGCCGCGCAGCTCCCGGTGCTGGTGCGCGGGATCTACTTCGACGGCTGGAAGCCGTCGGACGTGCCGATCAAGCTCAACCGGGACGACTTCCTGCTGGAGGTCCGGCAGGGCTTCCCGTACGACGTCGAGGGCGGCCCGGAGCGCGTGGTGCAGGTGGTGCTGGACACCCTGCGCCGCCACGTGACCCAGGGCGAGTGGGAGGACGTGAAGGCCACGATGCCCCGGGACATGGCGAACATCCTTCCCTGACGCGCCGCACGTCCGCGACGGTCCGCTCCGCCCCTGGCGGAGCGGACCGCGCGCCGTTCACGCCGGCCCGCTCGGCGCCACTTCTCCCTCGCCCTCGTCGTCGAGGGCCGGGGGCGTCCCGGGTACGCGGCTGACCGACCGGCCGGCCCGGCGGGCGAGCGCGGCGAAGGCGGTCGCGTCGACGATGGCGGCGCCGCCCGGGTCGTTGTTGAAGTAGACGTACGCGGGCTCGTCGTCGCCGAACGCGTCGGCCAGCCGGCGCACCCAGGAGGCCAGCGACGTGCGGCCGTAGCGGGGCCAGGGCTTGGCCCGTCCTTCGTGCAGCCGCAGGTAGCCGAAGTCTGCGGTACGCCAGCGGGGCGCGACGGGCCGGCCGAGCCGGTCCGCCCAGACCAGCGCCGCCCGCCGCCGCTCCAGGACGGCGCGGGTGGCGTCGGTCCACCATGACGGGTGCCGCGGCTCGACCGCGACCCGCACCTCGGCGGGGAAGAGCCGCAGCGTGGCGTCCAGCGCCGCCGGGTCGGCGGGCAGGTTCGGCGGCAGTTGCACCAGCACGGGGCCGAGCCGGTCGCCGAGCGCGGTGGCCCGGCCCAGGAAGCGGGCCACTGGCTCGGCGGGGTCGCGTAGGCGCTTGACGTGGGTGAGGTAGCGGCTCATCTTCACCGCCACGCAGAAGTCGTCGGGGGTACGGGCCCGCCAGGCCGCGAAGGTGTCGCGCTCGGGCAGCCGGTAGAAGGCGTTGTTGACCTCCACCGTGGCGAACCGGGCGGCGAAGTGCTCCAGCCAGAGCCGCTGCGGCAGCCCGGCCGGATAGAAGCGGCCCCGCCAGTCGCGGTACTGCCATCCCGAGGTGCCGAGCAGGATCATCCGCCGTCCCTCACCAGAGGTCGAAGTGGAAGACCTCGAAGGCGGTGCCGTAACGGACGCCCAGTCGGGCGCCGACGGGGCGGCAGAGCCCTTCGAGGAACTCCTCGGGGTCGAAGCTGCCGTCGCCCAGCCCGCTCAGGTACGCGTCGTGCGCCCGCAGCGAGGCCACGCCCCGCGCGAAGGTGTCGGTGACGTCCACCCCGTGTGCGGCGAGGGGCGAGGAGGCGGCCCAGACCTGGCGCACCCCGTTCCACGGCCCGATCCCGTCGACGAGCTGCTCCGGGAACACCCACCGGTTGCCGGCGTCGCGGACGGCGTCCAGCACCGCCCGGCCGGTGGCGATGTGGTCGGCCTGGTTGAGGGCGTACGCACCGTCCCAGGTGTCCCGGAAGTTGTTGGTGATCACGATCTCGGGGCGGTGCCGGCGGACGACCCCGGCCAGGGCGCGACGCAGCGGCACGCCGTACTCCAGGACGCCGTCGGGCAGGCCGAGGAACTCCACGGTCTCCACCCCGACCAGGGCGGCGGACTCGCGTTGCTCCCGCTCCCGGACCTCCCTCGCCCGCGGCGGGGGCATCGCGTCGATGCCGGCCTCGCCGCTGGTGACGAGGCAGTAGACGACCTGTCTGCCCTGCGCCGTCCAGCGGGCGACCGCGGCGGCGGCGCCGAACTCCAGGTCGTCGGGGTGCGCCACGATCGCCAGCGCGCGCTGCCACTGCTCGGTCACCGGTTCCAGCGGGCGCGGCCCGGTCGGCTCGGTCATCGCCACCTCCTGCTCGGGCAGCACCATCCTGTCACCGCCGGCGTCGCCGCGCCGGGCGGCGCGAACCCCGGTGCCGTCGGCGTCGGATCCGCACCGCGCGCCGCGACGTGCCTGCTGGCGGCCCTGACCGGGCACGGCGAACCGCCGGTGTGAACCGGAAAGGACGTCTACGGTGTGGTTAGAGAAGATCGCGTGTGGGGTACCACCCGCTGCACGACGGACCCCGGCGTAACGGCGGGGCGGCACATCCCTAGGGAGCACCGATGGCACTCAACGACGACGACATGCAGACCAGCAGCGGTGGCGGCCCCGAGGGCCCGGCCGACGGCGGCGCAACCCCGGGCCAGCAGGACGGTGGCGCCGACGGTGGTGCCGACCGCGGTGCCGAGCGTGGCGCCGACCAGGGCGCTGACCAGGGCGCGGAGGGTCCCGCCGACGGCGGTGCGACCCCGGGCCAGCACGACGGTGGCGCCGACGGCAGCGCGGAGGGTCCCGCCGACGGCGGTGCCACGCCGGGCCAGCACGACGGTGGCGCCGACGGCAGCGCCTGACGGACCGCCATGACCGACATCGACCCGCCGGGCGGCGACGGCCGCCCGGCGGTCCCGTCCGAGGCCTCGGCCGCGCTCGCCCGCTGCGTGTCGGTCGAGCCGGCGAAGTTCGCCGCCGCCCACTGGGGACGCACCCCGCTGCTCTCCCGCGCCGACGAACTGCCCAACCGGGCCGGCTTCACCGACCTGCTCAGCCCCGCTGACGCAGACGAGCTGCTCAGCCGCCGCGGCCTGCGTACGCCGTTCCTGCGCATCGCCAAGGACGGCCAGCTCGTGCCGGCGGCCCGCTTCACCGGCGGCGGTGGTGCCGGCGCCGAGATCGCCGACCAGGTCCTCGACGAGCGGGTGCTGGAGCTGTACGCCGGCGGCGCCACCCTCGTCCTGCAGGGTCTGCACCGCACCTGGCCGGCCCTGACCGACTTCACCCGCGAACTCGGCACCGCCGTCGGGCAGCCGTTGCAGGTCAACGCCTACCTGACCCCCGCCGGCAGCCAGGGGTTCGCCACCCACTACGACACCCACGACGTCTTCGTCCTCCAGGTCGACGGCCGCAAGCACTGGCGGATCCACCCGCCGGTGCTGCCGGACCCGCTGGAGAAGCAGCCGTGGGGCGGCCGGGCCGACGAGGTCGCCGCCACCGCCGACGGGCCCGCCGCGCTGGACGTCGTGCTCGCCCCCGGCGACGCGCTCTACCTGCCCCGCGGTTGGCTGCACAGCGCGCAGGCCCAGGAGTCCAGCTCGCTGCACCTGACCGTCGGCGTCCGGGCGCTGACCCGCTACGCCATGGTCGAGGAGCTGCTGGCCCTCGCCGCCGAGGACCCGCGGCTGCGCGCCACGCTGCCGTTCGGCACCGACGTCGCCGATCCGGACGCGATCGAGCCGGAGCTGACCGAGACGGTGGAGGCGCTGCGGGACTGGCTGCTGCGGGCCGACCCGGCGGCCGTCGCCGCCCGGCTGCGGCAGCGCGCCTGGCCGGCCGCCCGGCCCGCGCCCATCCGACCCCTGGCCCAGGCCACCGCGCTGGCGGCCCTGGACGCCGACACCCGGCTCGCCCCGCGACCCGGCCTGCGCTGGCGGCTCACCCCTCGGGGCGACCAGGTCGCGCTCGTGCTGTTCGACCGCACGATCACCCTGCCCGCGTCGTGCGCGCCGGCCGTGCACGCCCTGCTCGGCGCCGGGTCCGTCCGGGTCGGCGACCTGCCGGGCCTGGACGACGACACCGACCGGATCACCCTGGCCCGCCGCCTCCTGCGCGAGGCGGTGCTGGTCCCCGCCTGAGCGGGCCACCGTTTCGGCGGCGGGGCGACGACCCCGGCTGCCGTCGGCCGCGTGTGCGGCCGGCCAGCCGGCGCTGGCACGGCGACGGAGCCACGGTTCAGCGGCCGGCGACGAGCAGCGCGACCGTGGTCACCAGCCCGGCGACGAGCACGACGGTCATCGGCCGGGGGCCGAGCACGGCGTGCCGACGGTCGGCGAGGACCTTCGCCGGCACCAGACCGACCAGCGGACCCAGCAGCGTCACCACCAGGGCCAGCACCGGCAGCCCGACCCCGAGCTCGCCGCCGTACCGCTCGCCCGCCGCCCGGGCCGCGCCACCGAGGGCGTACGCGAGCACCGCGCCCGCCACCCCGCACAACGCCAGCAGCGGGTTGACCGAGCCCGGCAGGTCACCCGGCTGGCGGGTGCGGTTGAGCAGGTCCCGCACGCCGGCCAGCAGCGGAGCCGGGTCGCCCGTCGCGCCGGGCACCGGCGCCGGTGGCCCGCCCGCCCGGCGACCCGAGCCGCCGAGCCGGCCGCGCAGCAGTTGCCACAGGTCGGCGACCTCGGCGTCCACCCGTTCCTGCTCCTCCCGCGCGTCCACCAGCTCCCGCTCCGCGCGCCGCAGCTCGGCCTCCGCCTCGGCGACGGCCCGCTCGGCCGCCGCGCACTGCTGGGCGTGCCAGGTGTGCGCCTCGGCCCGCTGGACGCGCACCCGCGCGCTCAGCTCGGCCAGCCGACGGATCTGGGCCGCGTACGACTCACTGGTCACCGGTTCGTTCATCGCGCCGGCCCGTAGGGAATGATCACCTGGCCGGTGCGGTGCACCGCCCGATCGAAGAACAGCCCCCGCCAGGGCCGGGGATACCAGTCCGGGCCGCCCGTCCCCGGATACAGCGACGAACCCAGCTCGCCGCCGTGGGCGTCCAGCGCCACCCAGGCGCCGATCTGGTCCGTCCGGGCCGCCGGCCCGCCCAGGTCGGCCCGCATCCGGGCGACGCCCCGCCACCAGGCCAGCACGTGGGTGCGCCGCTCCGGCCCGTCGTGCAGGATCCGGCGCAGCTCCTCCAGCCCGGTGCGCCGGCCGATCCGCGTGGCCAACGCCCCGGCCGCCGCGTCGACGGCGAACAGCAGCAGGTAGTGCGGCATGCCCGGCGCACCGAGCCCCTCGGCGGTCTCGGCCATCAGCTCGCCGACGGTCTCCTCGTCGTACCAGGCGGCGTCCTCGGCGAGATCCTCGTAGAGGGACCGGGCGGCCGGGTCGGCGTCCGGGTCGAGGCAGGCGATCGAGAACCGGGCCGTGCCGGGGCGGTGCTGGCGGGCCAGGGAGCGGGCCGCCGCGTCGAGCACCGCGCACGCCTCGTCCACCCGGGTGCCGAGCACCGCCAGGTTGCGGCCGGGAGCCCGGGGCAGCCGCAACGCCGCCGAGCGGGACTGCACATCGATGATCTCGCCGAGCAGCGCGACCGGCGTACGCGGGTGCCCCGTCTCCGGCGCGGCCAGCGCCCGGAAGTCCGGCGCGTCGGCGAGGCGGGGGATCGCGTCGCCGTCGAAGAGCCGGGCCGGCGCGGCGTCCTGCGGGCGCATCCGCCACAGCCGGTGCTGCAACTCGCTCCACGTCTCCCAGTCGCTGGCCGACGGGATCCGGGCCACCTGGTTGCCCTCCGCCATGCCGGACTCCGCGTTGACCACCGCGTGGTGGCGCGGCAGGGACTGGGCGGCGTCGTTGCGCTCGGCGAGGATCCGCAGCGCCTTCGGCAGCGCGATGCGCAACGTGAACTGCGCGACCAGGGCCGGCCGTCCCCACAGCGCCTCGATGCCGCGTACGTCCTGCGAGGCGAGCACCAGGTGGATGCCCTGGGACCGGCCGCGCCGGGCCAGGTCCTCCAGCAGGTCGGCGGCCTCCCGGGCGACCACGTCCCGCCCGGCCAGCAGCATCTGGAACTCGTCGACCACCGCGACGATCCGCGGCCAGTGCCCCGTGGGGTCGACCGCGCGCAGCTCGGCGAGCTTGGTGACCTCGTGCTTCTTCGCGGCGTCGGCCCGCCGCCGCAGCTCCTCGGCGAGGAAGCGCAGCAACGCCAGGCCGAACTCCCGGTCGGTGTTGACGTTGATCCCGACGAGCCGCATGTGCGGCAGCCAGCTCGGGTCCCGCCGGCCCTTGGCGAACCGGGCGAACGACACCCCCTCCTTGAAGTCCAGCAGGTAGAACTCCAGCTCGCTGGGGGAGTAGCGGGCCGCCAGCGCGCCGATCCAGGCGAAGATCAGGTTCGTCTTGCCGGTGCCGGACGGGCCGCCGATCAACGCGTGCGGCGGGTAGTCGCCCAGGGTGAGCAGCACCGGCCGGCCGTGCGGGCCCTCGCCGATCGGGGCGGTCAGCCCGGTGGCGGAGTCCTCCCGCCACATCTGCTCCACCGGCGGCAGCAGGTCGGTGAACGGAGTCGGGGCGGGGCCGGCGTTGACCCGCGCCGCCACCTCCCGGCAGGTCTCGGTGACCAGGACCGGCGGGGGTGGCGGGTCGAGGCGTACGGGCAGGCCGGTCGGCCCGCCGATCCGGGCGCCGTCGGCGTACGCGCCCACCCGGGTCACGGTGGGATCCTCGGGCAGCGACACGCCCCGCACCACCAGGTGCACGCCGCAGGCCGCCCCGGTGCGGACCACCCGGTCGAGCTGGCCGCGTTCGTGCCGCGACAGCTCGTCCCCGCCCAGCAGCACCGCCACCCGCCACGGCTCGGGCCGGCGACCGGTGGCGGCGGCCAGCTCGCGCAGCGAGACGTACTCCCCGGCCAGCACCGTCTCGTTGATCCGGCGGATCTGCTCCACCAGGTCGTCGAGGAGCCGGGCCAAGCCGCCCGGGCCGACGAAGGTGAGCAGCCCGGCCGTGCCGAGGGGGGCGAAACCGGCCAGGCCGCCGCCCAGGTGTTCGGGGTCGTAGCCGACCAGCCGTACGGCGCCCGGATCGGCGCGCCCGACGCCGCGCAGCAGCAGCGCCGACACCACCGCGTCGCAGCCCTCCCGGTCGTCCCCGGTCAGCTCGACGTGGCCGGCGTCGAGCAGCGGCACCAGCGCCGGCACCGGTTCGGCGCCGGGGATGCGTACCGTGCCGATGCGCAGCGCGCCCGGCGGTTCGGCCCGCCGGGTCGGGGTCGGGTGCCACCGCGTCCAGTCCGCGGAGGCCGCCCCGGGGGCCTCCCGCTGCGCCGCGTCCGCCGCCCGCCGGGCCAGCTCCGCGATGCGTGCGGCGTGCCGATCGTCGATCTCGGCCAGCCGCCGGTCGCGCTGCGCGCCCACCCGCTCCGGTACGACCGACGCGGCCCGCCGGACCTTCGCCAGCCGCTCCCGGGCCGTGGTCAGCTCGGCCTGCGCGCTGGACAGCCGGGTCCGGGTGGCGCCGAGGGCCTCGCCCAGCATGCCCCTGGCCCGGGTGACCAGCTGGCTCCGCCGGTCAGCCATCGACGCCCCGCCCGCGCGGGCCCGGGGTGCCGCCCGACGCCGGCCGGCCCGCGGGCGGGCTCGACCAGACGCGGCCGGCCGATCCGGGCCGTCCCGCGGCGGCACCGTCGGCGGCCGGTCCACCGCGGCCCGCCGACGCGCCGCCATCGCCCGTCGACCCGCCGTTGCCCGTCGACCCGCCGTTGCCCGTCGACCCGCCGTTGCCCGTCGACCCGCCGGGCCGGCCGTGCGCCGCCGCCCGGTCCGGCGTCGGGCTGGGCCGGCCGTGCGTCGCTGCCCGGTCGGCCGTCGGATCGGGCCGGCCTTGTGTCGTCGTCCGGTCCGGCTTCGGGGCGGCCTGGCCGGCGGTCGCCGCCCGCTCCCGGGCCGCGGTCGACTGGTCGTGTGCCGCCTCCGCCCGGTCCCGTGCCGCCGCGACCCGCTCCCGTGCGTCGGCAACCCGGCCCTTCGCGGCGGCGGCTCGTCGCTGCCACTCGGCGTCGTCGGCCCGGTCGCGGGCGGTCTCCGCCTGCCGGTCCCGCTCGGCGGCGGCGCGTCGCTCCCGGGCCGTCTCGGCCTGCCGGGCCCGCTCGTCCTCGGTGGGCAGGTCCCGGCCGAGCCGGGCCAGCAACACCCCGGTGAGCACCCCCGCGGTGACGGCCGGGTCGGCGGCGTGCGGCTGCTCCGCCTCGCCGCGCCGGGGCGGGGGCATCCGGCAGATCCGGGTCAGCAGCGTGTCCAGCACCGCGGGGGGCAGGCCGGGCAGCAGGTCCCGCACCCGGCCGTCCAGCTCGCGGTGCAGCCGTCCGAGGTCCTCGGCGCGCGGCGGGTGCCCGAGCAGCTCACCGGCCAGCTCGCGCAGCAGCGGCGGGGCGACCGCCGCCAGGCCGAGGCCGACGTCGGCGTGCGCGCGACGCAGTTCGGTGTGCAGCCGGTCGCGGTCGCCGGCGCGGACCCCGCCGACGACCCGGCGCAGCAGCTCCCGGGCGTCGTCGACCCTCTCGTCGGGCTGCTCGGGCGCACCCTCCCGGCCGCCCGTCAGCTCGGCCACCCGTACCGCCCACCAGCGGCGGGGCGTCACGTCGGCGGCCGGCTCCGGCGCCGGCTCCCCGGGGGCCGCCTCGCGCGGCGCGTCGTGCGCGGGCCGGCGCCGGTGCTCCTGCGGCCTGGGGGCGGGGGAGCCGTCGGCGGCCAGCCCGATCGCGGCCAGGTACGCCGAGAGCTGCTCCTGCGCGACGCGTAGCGCGTAGCCGGCGGTCTCGGCGTGTTCGGTGGCGGCGGAGAGCTCCGGCACCCCCATCGGGTCGGCCGACTCCTGGCGGACCCAGCGCAGCCGCTCGGCGGCCAGCCCGAACTTCTCGAGCGCCAGGGCCAGCTGCGCGAGCGGCAGGTCATCGGCGGCGGCGCGGACCTGGGCGCCGACGTCCTCGACGATGGACACGGCCGAACCTCAGAGCGTCGCGACGTAGAGTTGCGCCTGCTCGACGGCGACGAGTGTCGCGGCGAGGCACTCCTCCAGCTCCTGGCTGGCCTGGGTCAGCGAGGACTGGGCCGCCTCGACGGTCTCGTGCCCGCTGCCCTCCAGCGCGCCGGCCAGCGTCTGCTGCGCCTCGGCCAGCTTCTCCCCGGCCGCCTGCACGGCACTCTGGCCGTCGCCGATCTGTTGCAGCGCGACATCGATGGCTGCCTTGAGCTCGGCGACGCTCGCCACGGCGAAACCTCCTGGGGGCGGGGAGGCCTCCATTAGAGCCTATCCCTCACGGTGAGAGAACATCCGCCCTGTCAGTGTTCCTGCCCCGCTGACCGGTTGTCGACCGGAAGCGCTGCTAGTCCGGTTGACGGGACTACCCGGGCGGGGCCGGACGGTCCCGCAGCCAGCGCGGCCCGTACACCTCCGCGCCCTGCGCGACGACGCGTTCCCGCAGCTCACGGTCGGCGGTGACGACCAGCCGCCGGCGCTGCGGCGCGGCGGCGACCAGGTCGACGACGGCGTCGTCGCCGGACCCGGGCGCGGCCACCACCCGGACCCCGGCCGTGCCCGGCACGTCCCGCGCCCGGCCCTCCACCACCAGCACCACCTCCACCGGGGGCGGCAGTTGCGGGGGCAGCCCGGCGGCGGCCACCGGGGCCAGCGAGTCGCGCAGCCGGGCGGTCGCGCCCGCGCGGTCCCGCCACCAACCATCCGGGCGGGACCCCACCACGTTGGCGGCGTCCACGATCAGCAGCGGCATCGTCGGCTCCATCCCGCCAGCCTGCCACCCGCCGGCTGAGGTGCAAGGAAGGGACCCTTCCGCTACCGCAGGCGTTGACGAGGGGCCCTTCCTCGCACCTCGCCCGGGGCCATCGTGGCGGGTCGCGGCGCGGGTGGTGGCGTTTGTCGGGCGGACCGCCGGGTAGCCCCTGGCGACCGTCGCGCCCGACTGCGGAGGACAGACATGATGGGACCCGGTGACTTCGGCTCCGACCCCTGGGACGAGTTCCTGGCCCGGTACTTCGGCCGGGGCGAGGGTGGGCGCCGACCCGCGCACCGGGTCGACATCACCCGGCTGATGACCGCCGACGCCAGGGAGATGCTGGCCGACGCGGCCCGCCGGGCCGCCCAACGCAAGAGCAGCGACCTCGACACCGACCACCTGCTCTGGGCCGCGCTGCAACGCGAACCGCTGCGCGACCTCGTCCGGCGCGCCGGCGCCGACCCGGACACGCTGCTCAACGCGCTCGGTGGGCGCGGCGACGGCGCGCCCAAGGGCGAGGTGCCGCCCAACCTGTCGCTCACCCCCGCGGCCAAGCGGGCGCTGCTCGACGCCCACCAGCTGTCCCGGGCGATGGGCGCCAACTACATCGGCCCCGAGCACATCCTGATGGCGCTGCCGCTGAACCCGGAGTCCCCGGCCGGCCGGATGCTCGCCGCCGGCCGGATCCAGCCGGAGTCGTTGCAGGCGGCCAGCGCCGAGCGCGGGCCGATGACCGGGCCGAAGCCCGACCGCGGCACCCCCACCCTCGACCAGTACGGCCAGGACCTGACCGACCTGGCCCGCAACGACCAGATCGACCCGGTGATCGGCCGGGCCGACGAGATCGAGCAGGCCGTCGAGATCCTGTCCCGGCGGACGAAGAACAACCCGGTGCTGATCGGCGAGGCCGGCGTCGGCAAGACCGCGATCGTGGAGGGCCTGGCGGAGCGGATCTGCGACGGCGACGTGCCGCAGACGCTGCTCGGCAAGCGGGTGATCCAGCTCGACCTGGCCGGCCTGGTGGCGGGAACCCGCTACCGGGGCGACTTCGAGGAGCGGCTGAAGAAGGTCATCGACGAGATCCGGGCGCACCGCGACGAGCTGATCGTCTTCCTGGACGAGATCCACACCCTGGTCGGCGCGGGCGGGGCGGGCAGCGAGGGCGGCATGGACGCCTCGAACATGCTCAAGCCGGCGCTGGCCCGGGGCGAACTGCGGGTGATCGGCGCGACCACCCTGGACGAGTACCGCAAGAGCATCGAGAAGGACGCGGCGCTGGCCCGCCGCTTCCAGCCGGTGTTCGTGCCGGAGCCCACCGTCGACGACACCGTGGCGATCCTGCGCGGGCTGCGCGACCGCTACGAGGCCCACCACCAGGTGCGGTTCACCGACGAGGCGCTGGTCGCCGCGGCCGAGCTGTCCGACCGGTACGTGACCGACCGGTTCCTGCCGGACAAGGCGATCGACCTCATCGACCAGGCCGGCGCGCGGGTCCGGTTGCGCACCCGCACGCCGGCGTCCGACGTGCGGGAGCTGGAGACACAGCTCGAGGAGGTACGCCGGGACAAGGAGCAGGCCGTCGCCGACGAGCAGTACGAGAAGGCGTCCACGCTGCGCGACCAGCTCGCCGAGGTGGAGGAGCAGATCCGCCGGGCCCGGGGCGACGAGGGCGGCCCGTCGCAGGTGCCGGCCGTCGGGCCGCAGGAGATCGCCGAGGTGGTCTCCCGCGCCACCGGCATCCCGATCAGCCAGCTCACCGAGGAGGAACGCGACCGGCTGCTGCGCCTGGAGGGCCACCTGCACGAGAAGGTGGTCGGCCAGGAGGACGCGGTCACCGCGGTCGCCGAGGCGGTCCGCCGCTCGCGTGCCGGGCTGGCCGACCCGGACCGCCCGATGGGCAGCTTCCTCTTCCTCGGGCCCACCGGCGTCGGCAAGACCGAGCTGGCCCGGGCCCTCGCGGAGGCGCTGTTCGGCGAGGCCGACCGGATGGTCCGGGTGGACATGAGCGAGTTCCAGGAGCGGCACACGGTCAGCCGGCTCGTCGGCGCCCCGCCCGGGTACGTCGGCTACGAGGAGGCCGGCCAGCTCACCGAGGCGGTCCGCCGCCGCCCGTACGCGGTGGTGCTGCTCGACGAGATCGAGAAGGCCCACGCCGACGTGTTCAACATCCTGCTCCAGGTGCTCGACGACGGGCGGCTCACCGACAGCCAGGGCCGGACGGTCAACTTCAAGAACACCGTACTGATCATGACGAGCAACCTCGGCTCGGAACTGATCACCGGTGCCCAGCGCGCCGTCGGGTTCGGCACCGGCGCGGAGGGCGGCGAGCAGGAGCGCGACGAGCTGCGCGAGCGGCTGATGCGCCGGCTCCAGGAGAACTTCCGGCCGGAGTTCCTCAACCGCATCGACGAGGTGATCATCTTCCGCCGGCTGGAGGCCGAGCAGCTGCGCCAGATCACCGGCCTGCTGCTGGAGGAGACCCGCCGCCGCCTGCACGCGCAGGACATCCAGGTCCACTTCACCACCGCCGCCGTCGACTGGATCGCCGAGCACGGCTACCAGCCGGAGTTCGGCGCCCGGCCGTTGCGCCGGGTCATCCAGCGGGAGGTGGACAACCAGCTGTCCCGGATGCTGCTGGAGTCGGCGGTCTCACCCGGCCAGAAGATCACCGTGGACGCCCGCGACGGGCGACTCGCCTTCGACGTGACGGCCGGCGAGCGCGGCTACACCCCGGCCACGACGTCCCATCCCCGATGACCGGAGGGCGGACATGAGCGAACCCGAGGAGACCCGGGACGAGAGCGAGCGCACCGATCCGATCGTGGCCCCGCCGACCGCCAACCCCGCCCGGGTGCGGATGCCGCCGGAGGGCGTGGGCCAGCAGGGCGACGACCCGGAACCGGCGGAGTCCGACCGCCGCCGTCGAGAGGAGGGCTGATGGTACGCGAGCAGCGGCTCGAACCCGAGGTGGAGGTGCTCTGGGACGACTTCCACGCCCAGGTGAACGTCCCGTCGGAGCAGTTGCGGCAGTGGTTGCTCACCCGCGGCTCCGGGGAGGAGTCGTTCGGGCCCGACCCGGACCTCGACCTGCCCGGGATGGGCCGGCGGATCCTGCGGGTGCTGGCCAAACGCAAGGTGGACCTCACGCCGGAGGACATCCGGGTGATGCGGGACGCGATCGACGAGATCCAGTCCCTGCTCGACGAGAAGCCGCCCCGCGGCAACGCCGACGACGAGTGGCGGCACGCCCTGCTCGACCTGGGCCACGACGTCCTCGTCGAACGCTGAGCCGGCGGTCGGGCGGCGCCCGGGAGGACCCGGGCGCCGCCCGCCGTGGTCAACCGTGGTCGCTCTCCAGGCTGCCGATCGTCAGGCCCGCGGCGTCGGCAGCCGCCTCGCGGTCGGCGCGCGCCCGCTCCTCGCGGGTCAGCAGGTTGGCGTACTCCGTGACGTCCGCCGGGTCGGGCACCTCGGGCAGGCGACGCAGGAACGCCTCCACGTCGCGGGCGGCGGCGGTGTGCGTGGCGGCGGCCTGCCGGAGGATCTCCCGGTCGTCGGCGGCGGGGTAGGCATCGGTCATGTCCGCCTGATACCCGGCGCTACGCCGTTCGCACCCCGTCGGCCCCGGCGGCCGTCAGCCTCCGGGCCCCGTAGCTCGGGTTGCGCAGCAGCCAGGCCAGGTATTCCGGGTGCGCCGCCAGCGAGTCGGTGTACGCGGCCAGCGCGAACTCCAGCACCAGTTCGGCGTCGCGGGCGGCGGGGGAGTCGGGATGCCAGCCCAGCATCAGCCGCCAGCGCAGCGGCGTCCCGGTCAGCATCCGGGTGACCAACCCGGCGACCGGGCGGAAGGTGGCCTGGCAGAGCGCGATCGCCTCGCCGGAGTCCACCATGTCGATGCAGCAGCGCACGTCGGTCTCGTACACCTTGCGGGGGGTGAAGCCGGCGCGGGCGCAGGCGGCGGCGAAGCAGTCGCCGAAGCAGCCGTCGCCGGGCGCGGCGACCCACTGCTCGTGGCTCAGGTCCACCAGGCTCACCTCGGCGTGCTCGGCCAGCGGGTGCTGCTCCGGCAGCAGCACCAGCACCGGGTCGACGGCCACCTCCCGCCAGCTCAACCCGAGCTCGGCGGGCGGGGCCGCGTCGCCGCACACCCCGATCAGCGCGAAGTCCAGCCGGCCGCCCGCGACGAGCTGGGCCAGCTCGTCGGCCGACCAGGAGGCGTGGGTGGTGATCTGGGCCGGTGGGGGCTCCGCGGCGAGCCGGTGCACGAGCCGGCCGAGGATGGGGCTGTTCACCCCGCCGAACCGGTAGCGGCGGGGCACGTCCCCGGCCCCGGCCAGCCGCGCCGCCTCGTCCTGCAGGCCCTTCATCGCCGGCAGCAGCACCCGCGCCCGGGCGAGCACCAGCTCGCCCAGGGCGGTCGGGCGGGCGCCGCGGCGGTCCCGCTCGAACAGCGGCCCGCCCAGGGTCCGCTCGATGCGCTGGAGCTGGGCGGTGAGTGCCGGTTGGGCCAGGCCGAGCGTCGATGCCGCCTTGGTCACGCTCCCCGTCTCCGCGATCGCGCAGACCACCCTCAGGTGTCGCAGCTCCAGATTCATACCGTGACGGTATGACCCCGTAGCGGCCGACGGAAGGCCCTGAACGGATCAACGCCTCCCAATGTGTGCCCGATCTGCTCCGGCGCGCCGCGCCCGCGCCCGCCGCCGGCTCAGCCCGGCGGCCGCTCGGTGAGGTCGGCCAGGTAGGTGGGCCGGCCGGTGACGGCGTCGCGGACCTTGTCGACGACGCCCACCGCGGGCTCGACGACCCGGTTCCACGGCGGGGTCGCCGGGGTGCCGGGGTGCGGGCGCGTCGGGGCCGCCTCCTCGGCGATCTCCAGCCGGTTGCCCAGGCGGATCAGCTCCTCGGCGCTGGCCACTTCGCGCAGCGCCGCGACGAGCGCGCCGGCCTCCTCGACGTGGCGGTGGACCCGCGCGGCGACGTCGGCGAGCCCCTCGTCGGCGAGCGCCTTCAGGGCGGTCAGCAGGGCCCGGTCGTCCGCGATGGCCCGGTCGATCCGCTCCGCCGCGTCGGGCAGCGCGGCCCGGACGGCGGGCAGCAGGTACTGCTCCTCGGCGGACAGGTGCCGCGACAGCGCCGCCGTGAGCACCTCCAGGCCGCGCTCGGGGGCGGGCTCCGGGCCCGGGTCGGTGAGCCGCCGCAGCAGCTCCCGCAGTTGCCGGTGCTCGGCGTCGAGGATGTCGGCGATGCTGCGGCCGCCCGGCCGGAAGCCCTCGTCCTCTCCGGTCGGCGGCAGCGGTGGCAGGGGAACGGTCATGGTGCCCTCCTCTGTGGCGGGCGGCGCAGGTGGTGGGGAGCGGTCGCGAGCGGCGGTACCCGGCGGCGTCGGCGGCGAAACCGGGCCCGGTCGCCGGTCGTGCCCCGCCATCGGCGTCGATACGGCGGGGCGGGGCGACCGCTGCGGGCCCGTGGGCTGGTATGAAGAACCGATGACGAGCGACGCCGCCTCCGCCCGACCAGACCCCACCGACGAGGTCGTCGACCTCTGCCGTGACCTGCTGCGGATCGACACCACCAACACCGGGGACAACGACACCAGCGCCGGGGAACGCCTCGCCGCCGAGTACGTGGCGGAGAAGCTGGCCGAGGTGGGCGTCGAGTCGGTCATCCACGAGTCGGCGCCCGGCCGGGCCAACCTGGTCGCCCGCATCCCCGGCACCGACCCGAGCCGCGGGGCGCTGCTGGTGCACGGCCACCTCGACGTCGTCCCCGCCGACGCCGACGAGTGGTCGGTGCACCCGTTCTCCGGTGAGCTGCGCGACGGCTACCTGTGGGGCCGGGGCGCCATCGACATGAAGGACTTCGACGCGATGGTGCTGGCGGTGGTGCGGCACTGGCAGCGCACCGGGGTCCGCCCGCCCCGGGACATCGTGCTCGCGTACACCGCCGACGAGGAGGCGGGCAGCGACTACGGCGCGCACTTCCTGGTCAACCGGCACCGTGGGCTGCTCGACGGCTGCACCGAGGCCATCGGCGAGGTCGGCGGCTTCTCGTACTCGGTCAACGACAGCCAGCGGCTCTATCTGATCGAGACCGCCGAGAAGGGCATCGACTGGCTGCGCCTGCACGCCAAGGGCCGCCCCGGGCACGGCTCGATGATCCACGACGACAACGCGGTCACGGCGCTCGCCGAGGCGGTGGCCCGGGTCGGCCGGCACCGCTTCCCCGTGGTGGTCACCGACACCGTCCGGGCGTTCCTGGAGGAGGTCTCCGACCTGCTCGGCGTCGAGTTGGACCCGGAGGACCCGGAGACCGCCATCGCCAAGCTCGGCCCGATCGCCAACATCATCGGCGCGACGATCCGCAACACCGCCAACCCGACCCGGCTCGCCGCCGGGTACAAGGACAACGTCATCCCGGGCCGGGCCACCGCCACCATCGACTGCCGCAGCCTGCCGGGGCAGTCGGAGCTGCTGGAGCGGCAGTTGCGCGAGCTGGTCGGCCCGGACATCGTCATCGAGTACCTCCAGCGCCAGCCGGCGCTGGAGACGACGTTCGACGGCGACCTGGTCGACGCGATGTCCGCCGCGCTGCGCGCGGAGGACCCGGGGGCGCGGCCGGTGCCGTACATGCTCTCCGGCGGCACCGACGCGAAGGCGTTCTCGCAGCTCGGCATCCGCTGCTTCGGCTTCGCGCCGCTGCGGCTGCCGGCCGACCTGAACTTCTCCGCGCTGTTCCACGGCATCGACGAGCGGGTTCCGGTGGACGGACTACAGTTCGGCGTGCGGGTTCTCGACCGGTTCCTCCGCACCTGCTAGCCCCCGCCAGGAACCCCGGTGTCCCGGCGGGAACCACTGATCGTGAAGGGACTGACCCACATGACCGACCAGCACGGTGAGCTGGACGCCGCCCTCGAGCGCGTGATCGATGCGGCCCGCCACCACCTGGCCGCCGTCCGCGCCGCACAGGGCCGCGTCGACGACGACGACGTCTGGCAGGCGTACGTCGCGCTCAACAACGCGTCCTTCGCGTACGACGAGCAACTCCTGGACGCCTTCGGCGAGGTCACCCCGTGGGACGTCGAGTCGATCGACCCGGAGGAGGCAGACCAGCGCTTCGGGGGCGCGGAGGGCGTGGAGCCCACCGACCCGCACCCGCGGGTGATCTCGGTACGGCAGCGGCGCGACTACCGGGTGCCGAGCGTGTCGGCGCTGATCCGGGTCGCCGAGGCCGCCCGGCGGGAGGGCACCCCGGCCGAGGACGAGCCGGAGCCCGTCGAGGGGGTCGGCGAGGCGGTGCTGGAGCTGCTCCAGAGCGGTGACGGCTCGCTGGGCGCGCTGGACGTGCCGGAGCTGGAGCCGCTCGACGGCGTGGTGATGGTCAGCGAGGTCGGCACTCCGGTGGACCTGGAGTCCTTCGACGACGACGACCCGGTGGGCCCGTTCCAGCCGGCCGCCGACGACCGGCTGGTCGGCCGGCTCGACGAGCACCCCTTCATGGAGCTCGACGAGGAGCACGACCACGCCCACTAGGCGGTGACGGCCCGCCGGTCAGGCGGCGCAGGCCCGGGGCCCGACCGGACGGTCGGCCCCGGGCCTTGCTGTCGTGGTCAGTACGACAGTCCCGGCTGCGGCTGGTTGACCCGGCGGCGGCGCAGCACCACCTGCCGCGTGCCGTCGCGGTACAGCCGTACCCGCGCCAACTCCCACCCGGAGAACTCCGCCTGGATCGCCAACTGCGCCGCGGCGGTCAACCGGTCGACGTCCGGCGGCAGCCGCAGTGGCGCGTACTCGTAGTCCATGACCTCCATGCTGCCCAGCCCGGGAGGCCTTCGCCACCCCCTCGCCGGTGACCCGCGCCGCTGCGAGGCGTGGCCGCCCGGCTTCCCGGCCATCGCCAAATCGATTGACTTTCGATAGGTTACGAGCGATAGTCGATGCATGTTCAACGAGCATCGAGCGGTAGCCCCGCTCAGAGTCTTCCTCGTCGTGCTGTTCGGGATCCTGGTCATGCTCCAGACCTTCTCGCTGCCCGGGCAGTTCGCCCACATGGCCGAGGAGTCCCCGGAGCAGGCCTACCTCAGGTGGCCGATGACCGCCGTGGCGGTGTTCTGGGTGCTGTGCGTCCAGGTGGTGGTCGTGTCCACCTGGAAGCTGCTCACCCTGGTCAAGCGCGACCGCATCTTCAGCGACGCCTCGCTGGCGTGGGTGGACGCGATCGTCTGGGCGATCGTCGCCGCCTGGGTGGTGCTGCTGGGCGTCTTCCTCTACGTCGGCTTCAACGCCACGGACCCCGGGCTGCCGCTCCTGCTGTTCCTGCTGCTGGTGGGCGTCGCCGTGCTGGGCCTGCTGATGGTGGTGATGCGCGCGCTGCTGCGGCAGGCCACGACGCTGCGCACCGACATGGAGGCGGTGATCTGATGCCCATCGTCGTACGCATCGACGTCGAACTGGCGAAACGCAAGATGAGCGTCGGCGAGTTCGCCGAGCGCGTCGGACTCACGCCGGCGAACGTGGCGGTGCTGAAGAACGGCCGGGCCAAGGCCGTCCGGTTCAGCACCCTGGAGGCCATGTGCCGGGTGCTCGACTGCCAGCCCGGTGACCTGCTCGAGTGGGTCGACGAGTGAACCCCCACGGCGCGCCGCCCCGGACCGACGGCCACGAACCGCCCACCAGCAGGTCCGAGACCCCGGCCGCCACCAGGGAGACGCCGTGAAGTACCTGCTCGCCCTCCTCGCCGGCGCGCTCGGCGTCGCCGGCGTCGTGCACGGGGAGGCCGACGACTCGCCCGGCCTCCAGTTCCTGGGCGTCGTGCTCGTCGTCGGCGCGGTCGTGTTCGCCGTGCGGCTCGCGCGGCGCGGCCGGTAGCGGTAGGACTGCCGGCCGGCGGTCAGCCGGCGGGCGGGTTCGCCGCCAGCAGGGCCGCCAGCGACGCCGCCCCCAGGGCCAGGGCGCGCGGGGTGCCCGCGTCCACCACCAGCCCCCACGCCGGGTCGGGCCAGTCCGCGAGCAGGTCCGCGCAGGGCACGGCGACGAACGGCACGCCCTCCCCGGCGAACGCGGTCAGCGCGTCCGGGGAGGTGAAGACGGGCAGCAGCGGCGCGCCGGTCGGGTCAGTGACGATCGTCCACGGCACCTCGCGGTCCGGCCCCGGCTCCGCCGCCAGCGGTACGCAGACCGCCGCGGCGGCGAGGATGCCGAGGTAGCCGGGCAGGTCCCGCCGCGCGCCGGCCTCGCCGAGCAGGTCGAGCACGGACGGCCCGCCCGGGTCCGCCCCGCTCCGCGCCTCGTCCGCGGCGGGGCCCGCGGGCGAATCTGCGGGCAGTTCCGCGGGCGGCGGGTCGGGCACACGCGCGTCCCCGGCCCCGGCAGCCGGCTGCTCGACCCCGGCGACGGGCTGCTCGACCCCGGCCACGGGCTGCTCGACCCCGGCCACGGGCCGCTCGACCCCGGCCACGGGCTGCTCGACTTGGGCAGCGGGGCGTTCGGCTCCGGCAGCGGCGTGCTCGGTTTCGGCGACGGGCTGCCCGGCTCCGGCAGCGGGGTGCCCGGCCTCGGCATCGGGCGCCGCGACCCGGACGCGGGGCACGGTCGGCTCCGGGCGCACCCGGGGACCGGTGGGCGGGAGGATCTGGCAGGACAGCGCTGCGGGCTCCGTGGTGAGCACCGTGGCGGCGGTCTGCGCCGCGAACCCGCTCCACCAGCGCAGGCCCTCGGCGTTGCGCGGCGTCTCGTACCACCAACCGCCGACCCCGCGCGGCGCCTGCCAGCCGAGCTCGGCCAGGCGTCGCTCGTCGTAGGGCGGGCAGACCCCGCGGACGGTGTCCCGGCGCACCATCAGGTGCAGCCGGCGGGGGCCGGCGGCGAGTTCCAGGTCGGTGTCGCGGTCGCAGCCCGACAGCGTGTCGTGGAGCCGGGTGACGATGTCTGGCCAGCCCGGCGACGTCATGCCGGCGGCCCCGGCAGGCGGCCGTCGAGCCGGCCGAGCCGTCCCATCGCCTCCTCCAGGCGGCCCAGCGAGGCGAAGTCGCCGGGGGTGCCGAAGATCCCGTTCAGGCCCGCGCCGAGCGTCGCGTCGAGACCCCCGGTGCGCTCTTCGAGCTGCGCGGTCGCCGCCGTGCGGGCCTGCCGGTACGCCTGCAGCACCATGGCCGCGAGGTCCTCGGTGCCCACCCGCAGCGCGGTCGGGGCGAGGCTCAGGTCGGTCAGCTCGCCGGTGGCGTCGACGGTCGCGGTGACCAGCCCGCTGTCGTCGGTGGCGGTGGCGCTCAGCTCCTCCAGGTCGTCGGTGAGCCCGGCGAAGCGGCGTTCGATGTCGGCGAGCCGTCCGGCGAGTGCGTCGAACGCGGACAGCGGGTCAGACATGAGAACCTCCCGTGCGCGGTGCCGTCCGGGGTGGCGCCCGGCGGCGGCATGATCGTATCGTCGTCCCGCCGGGCGAGTGGGGGAGGAACGGCGTGCCTGACATCGACGTCGACGTGCAGGCGGTGCGTCGGCTGGAGGCGGCGGCGAAGCGGGTGGCCACCTCGCTGACCGCGCTGGAGAGCCGGATCACGTCAGCGGGCGACATACCGGACGGGGCCTTCGGGCACCTGCCGTTCGTCAGCGACATGCTCCGCGAGAAGTACGCCGAGCAGGTCACCGGGGGGATGGAGCTGTTCCGGTCCGGCCACGACGCGTTCGAGCGGGTCGGCGGCGCGCTGGGCGGGACGGCCGAGGCCTACGAGCGCAACGAGCAGGACATCGACGCATCCTTCCGCGCCATCGGCGCCGGGATGCCCCGGTGAGTGGGCCCGCGGGCACCGCCGTCGAGCTCTGGAACGGCATCGACAACGCCCTGTCCGGCGTGGACAAGGTGGTCGACAGCGTCTGCCGCACTCTCGCCTGGCCGTTGATCCAGCTCGTCGACCTCGTCGACGGCGAGCCGGCCGCGCTGCGCGCCAAGGCCACGGAGTGGGACGCGCTGGCCGGGCAGGTGCGGGAGCTGGCGATGGGCCACCGCAGCGTGCGCGAGGCCGAGCAGGCCGGCTGGCGCTCCCCGTCCGGCCAGGCGTACGGGCGGCGGTTGGCCGAGGTCGAGCAGCAGCTGCTGGACGTCGCCGAGCAGTTCGCCGCCACGGCCGAGTACCTGCGCGGGGTGGCCGACGCGCTCCAGACGGTGCACGACGTCCTGGTCGACATCTGCGTCGAGTTCGTCAACTTCCTGCTGGTGACGCTGGTCACCGCGCTGCTGATGGCCCCGTTCACCGCCGGGGCGTCCTGGGCGGCCGGCGTGGCGCTGGGGGTCACCCGGGGCATGATCGCGCTGACCCGGATGTTGAAGATCATCCGGCCGCTGGCGACGCACCTGCAGAAGGTCATCCGGCTGCTGCAACGGGTCCTGCTCCACCTGCGCAAGCTGCGCAACCACCTGGACAAGCTGGTCGACAAGCAGAAGGCGCTGCGCGCCGGCCAGAAGTACGCCGACAAGCGCCGTGCCGCCGGCGCCGCCGACAAGTGGCACCACAAGTTCATGGACCCGGCGAAGGGCACCTGGAAGCTCGGCAAGTCCGGTTCGCCGTTCGACATGAGCACGTTCGAGCGCCTCGGGGCGCTGCGGGCGCACGGCATGGCCGACGGGGCGCGGATGATCGGCCGGGACTGGGCCACCAACCTGCCGTGGAACATCCCGAACTCCGTCGTGCACGGCGCCACCTGGGGCACCGTCGCGATGGTCTCCGGCCTGTCGGTGCCCGGCATGGACCAGGTCGGCGACAAGGTCGACGCGGCGGTGCAGGGCGGCGCCGAGTGGATCGACCAGAATGTCTTCGGGCAGCCGCCGGCGCAGCAGCCGGCCGGCAGGTGACGGCCGATCGAGGGGGTGGGGCGTGTCCGAGGGGCGCAGTCGGCTGGGCCGGCTGACCGACGCGGTGCTGGGCGGTGCGCGGGCCGCCCGGGACAAGGCCCGTGAGCTGCGCGACGAGTTCCGCACCACCGACGAGCCCGAGCGCGCCCTGGTGGCGCCCCTGCTGCCCGACGAGGAGATCCGCTACGTCGGCCTGGCGCCGGTGCGGGCCCCGGAGAACCATCGGGCCGGCAGCCAGCTCGCCGACCGGGTCAACGCCGAGCTGGCCGAGGCGCTCGATCCGCGCGCGCTGTTCGGGCTGCTCAACATCGTCAACCCGGTCGCCTGGGTGGACGCGGTGCTGACGCCCGTACGCATCGCCGCGGGCGTCCTGCTGCTGCCCGGCAAGGCCGCCCTGCTCGCCGCCGGCACCCCGGAGACGGCCGAGCCGGAACCGGCGCCGGGCGGCGCGCCCCGGGAGCCGCTGCCGCTCACCGACGAGCAGGAGGCGTTCCGGGCGCTGTTCCGGCTCAGCCGCTACCGCCCGTTGGCCGACCAGCTCGCCGAGATCGCCTACCGGCGGCGGTACGTCTTCAGCGGCGACCTGGCCACCCTCGCCGGCAGCCTGCTGCTCTTCCTCGAGCGCTACACCGGCACCCCGCTGGCGGTCACCGACACCCACCTGCACCTGCTGCGGATGGGCCGCCGCCCCGACCCCGACCGCGAGGACCGGCGGCGCCCCCAGGTGCTGTGGAGCGTGCCGCGGCGGCGCATCGCCCGCATCGAGTCCGAGCACGGGGCCCGCCTCATGCAGTTCCCGTCCACCATCGTGTTCGACGACGGGTCCTGGATCCGGATCGTCAACCCGGCCACCCGCGACGACCAGTCCCGCTTCCTCGCCGCCGTACGCGACCTGCCCGGCCAGCGCCCCACGGCCTGACCGCGCACTCGCCCCGCGCGACGCGGGGTCAGCCGTCGCGCTCGGGGTAGCCCACCGGCACGGCCGACACGTCGTCCAGCGCGGTGACGATCTCCTCGGGCAGGGTCACCCGCTCGACCTGGAGCGCGCCGAGCAGTTGCCCGACCGTCCGCGCGCCGAGGATCGGGGCCACCACCCCGGGCCGGTCGCGGATCCAGGCCAGCGCCACCTCCGTCGGGGAGACGCCCAGCCCGCCCGCGGCGATGGCGACCGCCTCCACGATGCTGGAGCAGCGGGGCTCCAGGTAGGTGGCGACGAAGCGCTCGAAGTGCGGCGAGGCCGCCCGCGAGTCGGCGGGCCGGCCGTGCCGGTACTTGCCGGTGAGCACCCCGCGGCCCAGCGGCGACCACGGCAGCACCCCCAGCCCGAGGGCCTCGCACGCGGGCAGCACCTCCCGCTCCACGCCCCGCTCCAGCAGCGAGTACTCCACCTGCGCCGCCACCACCGGGGCGCGCCCCGGCCAGGCGGTCTGCCAGGCCGCCGCCCGCGCGGTCTGCCAGCCGGCGAAGTTCGACACCCCGACGTAGCGGACCCGGCCGCTGGCCACCGCGTGGTCGAGCGCCGCGAGCGTCTCCTCCAGCGGCGTGTCGGGGTCGTAGCCGTGCAGTTGGAAGAGGTCGACGTGGTCCGTGCCCAGCCGGCGCAGCGAGGCGTCCAGCGTGCGCAACAGGTGCCCCCGGGAACCGTCCCGACGCCGGCCGCTGCCCGGCCGCAGGCCCGCCTTGGTGGCGATCAGCAGCTCCTCGCGCGGCACCAGGGAGCCCAGCAGCGACCCGATCACCGACTCGGCGTCGCCGTCGCCGTAGACGTCGGCGGTGTCGATCAGGTTGCCGCCCGCGTCGAGGAAACTCTTCAGCTGGGCGGCCGCATCGTCGGCGTCGGTGTCCCGGCCCCACGTCATGGTGCCGAGCGCGAGCCGCGAAACCGCCAGCCCGCTTCGGCCGAGCGGTCGATGTTGCATGGGTGAACCTTATTTCGAACGAGGGCCCGCCGATATCCTCGCTCCCGTCAAGTGTGCCGGACGCGTCGCGTTTCCGACCGTCCGGGCACCGCCCCCGGTGGTGGCGACCGGTGAACGGGTCGACTTGCGGCATTGCGTAACCTGATGCGACCTGTGGTGCGGATGGGGGAGGACCTAGTGCGACTCGGGCTCAGCCTCGGATACCAGACGGCGTGGAGCACGCCGGCCGATCACCTGGCTTTCGCCCAGGAGGCGGACCGGCTCGGCTACTCGGTGGTGTGGGCGGCGGAGGCCTACGGCTCCGACTCGCCGAGCATGCTCGCCTGGATGGCCGGGCAGACGGAGCGGATCGACCTGGGCAGCGCGGTGATGCAGATCCCCGCCCGTACCCCGGCGATGACCGCGATGACCGCGGCGACCATCGACGCGCTGTCCGGCGGCCGGTTCCGGCTGGGCCTCGGCGTGTCCGGCCCGCAGGTCTCCGAGGGCTGGCACGGCGTACGGTTCGCCAAGCCGCTGGCGCGGACCCGCGAGTTCGTGGACATCGTGAAGCTGGCCGTCGCCCGCAAGTCCGTGGCGTACGACGGCGAGTTCTACACGCTGCCGCTGCCCGACGGGCCGGGCAAGGCGCTGAAGCTGGGCTTCCACCCGCCGCGCGAGCACATCCCGATCTACCTCGCCGCCGTGGGCCCGAAGAACCTGGAGCTGGCCGGCGAGATCGCCGACGGCTGGCTGGCGATCTTCTACGCCCCCGAGTTCGCCGAGGAACAGCTCGCGTCGGTGCGCGCCGGGCGGGCGAAGGCCGGCAAGGAACTCGCCGGCTTCGACGTGGTCCCGTCGGTGCCCGTGGTGGTCGGCGACGACATCGCCACCTGCGCCGAGCTGGTCCGCTGGTACGCGGCCCTCTACGTCGGCGGCATGGGCAGCCGCCAGCAGAACTTCTACAACCAGCTCGCCACCCGGATGGGCTACGGCGACGCCGCCCGCGAGGTGCAGGATCTCTACCTGGCCAAGCGGCAGCGCGACGCCGCCGCCGCGGTGCCGCTGGAGTTCATCGACCGCACCTCGCTGCTGGGCCCGAAGGAGCGCATCGCCGAGCGGATGCGGGAGTACGCCGCCGCCGGCGTCACCACCCTGTCGGTGACCCTGTTCGCGGCCGACCGGGACAGCGGCGTGCACACCCTGCGTACCGTCGCCGAGGCGCTGGACCTCTCGGGAGTCGGGGAGTGACCTGGATCGAGGCCATCGTCCTGGGCATCGTCCAGGGACTGACCGAGTTCCTTCCGGTCAGCTCGTCCGGTCACCTGCGGATCACCTCGGCGATCTTCTTCGACCGGGACGCCGGAGCGTCGTTCACCGCGGTCACCCAGTTGGGCACCGAGGCGGCGGTGCTGATCTACTTCGCCAAGGACATCTGGCGCATCACCCGGACCTGGCTGGTCGGCATCAGGGACAAGTCGGTGCGTTCCAGCCTCGACTACCGGATGGGCTGGTACGTCATCGTCGGCTCGATCCCGATCGGGCTGTTCGGTTTCCTGTTCAAGGACCAGATCCGCACCGCCGGCCGGAACCTTTGGCTGGTGGCGACCACGCTCATCGTGTTCGCGTTCGTGCTGGCGTTCGCCGAGTACTGGGGGCGGCAGACCCGCACCCTGGTGAACTTCAAGATGCGCGACGGCGTGGTGATGGGCTTCGCCCAGGCGATGGCGCTCATCCCGGGGGTGTCGCGCTCGGGCGGCACGCTCACCGCCGGGCTGTTTCTCAACCTCACCCGGGAGGCGGCGGCGCGCTACTCGTTCCTGCTGGCCATCCCGGCGGTGGTGATGTCCGGGATCTTCAGCGTCGGCGACGTCTTCGAGCCGGCGGCGCCCGGCACGTCGGTGCCGAGCATGGCCCAGATGATCATCGCCACGATCATCGCCTTCGGCGTCGGGTACGCGGCCATCGCCTGGCTGCTGCGCTACGTCGCCCATCACACCCTGTACGTCTTCGTGCTGTACCGGGTCGCGGTGGGCACCCTGGTGCTCGCCCTGCTGATGACGGGCACCATCAGCGCCACCTGACCCGCCCGCGCCCGCGCCGGCCCCCGTCCCCGCACCACCGGACGGGGGCCGGCCCGTGTCCGACCCACCGCCGGCCGTCACCGCCTGCCTGGCGCCTTGGCGCTCTGGCGTCTGGCGCCGCGATTCGCACCCGGACCACAACCCCGGCGACCCGAAGGCCGAGGGGCGTATTCTCTCTCGCCGGATCGCGTAAGCCGTGCTCGCCGTCCTCACGTCGAGATCTTGGACGGTTGTCGTCGGGTGCGAGCGGTAACTGTCCAAGATTTTCAGGTGGAGATGCCGGCGCCCCTGTCGGGGTGCCGGCCGTGTCGTGTGGACGTGCCGCTGGCCGGCACCGATTGATCGGTGCCGGCCGGCGGTCCCCCTTGTGGTGGAAAGTCTGTGTGTCAGCTGTTCCAGTGCTCGGTGACGAGGTCGGCGGCCTGCTGCTCCCACTGGGCGTAGTGGTCGGGGTACGCCGACACCTGCACCGTCTGGGCGGCCTTGGTCAGGGGCATGTCCTGCCACCCGTCGACCTGCTTCAGACCCTTCAGGAACGCCATGGTCGAGTACTCCGGGTCGGTGATCTGCTCGACCGTGCCCCAACCGCTGGAGGGGCGCTGCTGGAACAGGCCCTGCGAGTCGTGGTCGTTGCGGTCACCCAGATGACCCAGGTTTTCCAACTTCGACTCCTGCAACGCGGTCGCGATGGAGACCACAGCGGCGCGCTCGTCCATGCCGGCCTTCTTCGTCGCGGCGATGATGGCCTTGACGTTGTCGACCTGCTCGTCGGACAGGTCGACGTGCGACTGGGTGCCCTGCACGCCGTGCGGGATCAGCTTGGCCTTGTCGACCGACGGCTTGTCAGCCTGCATGGCCACAGCCGCCACGGGCGTGGTGTCGACAGTCGTCGGGGTGCTGCCGGTCATCGGGCCGGCGGCCACACCACCGGCGAACGCGAGACCAGCAATACCGAGAACGCTGTTACGAATGAACGTGTTCATGGGGGACGCTCCATTCGGGGGTTGGCACCACACACCGAAGGGGGATCGGCTCTGTGTGCGGGTGCAAGCACCGTCCGGCGCTCGATGAACAACGGGGAACCTCCGGCGTCCTGCCGGAGGAAAGATCAGAGTCGGCCGCGTGGGGCGGAGGGGGATGCCCTGCACGTGGGCCGGGACCATGTGTAACGACCGGCCGGCCGCCATCATTCCGGGGCCCGGGCTGACCACCTGCCCGGGAGGCGGGGCGTGCCCTTACTCGGTCGTACGCATGGTGTAACGACCCGGGGCCGGCCACGATTCCGCCCCCACGATGCCCCCGGTCACACCCTGAAACCGGACAAAGCGTCTCGTCGTCGACTCGTTTCGGGCGGGTGTGGTGCGGGTCGTGGTGGGCGTTCCGGATTGGTGTCGGACAGGGCGATCGGTCGGGGTGGAGGGCTGCTGAAGCCGCGTGTGAGGGGATGAACCGGACATGCGGGCGTCGAGTGATGTCCGTTGGTGCCCCCGGGCATGGTCAACGGTTAGTCGAGCCTGTCGGGCCGGCCCCTGTTGCGAGATCTTGGCAAGGATCGGCCCCTGGAGGGGCACTCTCGTTCCAAGATCTGCCGACGCCGACGCCGACGCCGACGCCGACGCCGACGCCGACGCCGACGTGGTGTGGCGCGGGGCCGGCAGACGCGGGGGCGGTGCGGGATAGGTGCGGGCCGTGGGTGTTGCGCCTGGTGTGGGACTGTCATCGTCGATTGGGCGGTCAGCGCCGTCGAGGTGAGTCGGGCCCGGGGTCGTAGCGCAGATGGGGGAGCGCGGGTCATACCGCGCGCACCGGGGAGGCACCCGTGGCCGGACACAGGTCATAGGGTGGTCCCGTGGCGACCCTTCTGCTTCTGCGACACGGCCGGACGACCGCGAACGCCGACGGCGGGCTGGCCGGCCGTCAGCCCGTGGAACTGGACGAGACGGGCCGGGCCCAGGCGAGCGCGGTCGGCGAGCGGCTGCGGGCGGTGCCGCTCGCGGCGGTGGTGACCAGCCCGCTGATCCGGTGCCGGCAGACCCTGGAGCTGGCGTTGCCCGGGGCCGCCCCGGTGGTGGAGGAGGGGCTGATCGAGTGCGGCTACGGCGCCTGGGAGGGGCAGCCGCTGAAGAAGCTCGCCAAGGAGCCGCTCTGGCCGGTGGTCCAGCAGCACCCGAGCGCGGCGGTCTTCCCGGAGGGGGAGGCGATGGCGGAGATGGCGGCGCGGGCGGTCACCGCGGTGCGTACGTGGGACGCCCGGATCACGGCGGAGCACGGCCCCGAGGCGGTCTGGCTGGCGTGCAGCCACGGCGACGTGATCAAGGCGATCGTCGCCGACGCGCTCGGCGTACACCTGGATCTGTTCCAGCGGATCGTGGCCGACCCGGCCTCCGTGACGGCGATCCGCTACACGCCGTTGCGGCCGTTCCTGATGCGACTCAACGACACCGGCGGCGACCTGGCCGGGCTGGTGCCGCCGCCGCGTAAGCGGCGCCGACGGGCGACGCGGGCGGCCGGCGCGGCCGACTCCGACGCGCCGGTCGGCGGCGGCGCGGGGGCGGGCCGGTGACGGGCCGGCGGCGCCCCGACCCACGGC
>NZ_WAAS01000056.1:0-32951 GCF_008806585.1 Micromonospora sp. AMSO12t | reverse complement strand
GACCCGCACGACGCCCGGGAACCCGCCCCGCCGTACGACGCGGGGACGACACCGCCGCACGCCCCGACCGGCGACCCGTGGCACACCACGACCGGCGCACCGGCGTACGCCCCGACCGGCGACGCGTGGCGGGCACCGGCCGGCGCGCCGCCGCACGACGGGCCGCCGGGGTACGTCCCCGGCAACACCGACCTCGGGTACGCCGCCGGCTATTCGCCCGTGCCCGTGGAGCCGGACCTGCCGCGCGGGCGGGCGGTGCGGCTCGCCCTGCTGACGGTGCTCGCGTCGAGCGTGCTCGGGGTGCCGCTCGGGCTGCTCTGGGCCGCCCTCGCGCCGGACACGCCGGTGATCAAGGTCGCCGAGGGGGCGATCTACGCCGAGCCGCAGCCGGAGCAGCCGATCGCCGCCGACGGCTGGTTCAGCCTGCTGGGGCTGGGCTTCGGGGTGCTCGCCGCCCTCGTGCTGTGGTTCCTGCTGCGCCGGCTCCGGGGACCGGTCGGGCTGTTCGCCATCGTGCTCGGCGCCTTCGGCGCGGCGCTGGTCGCCTGGCAGGTGGGTCGGCGCACGGGGCTGGCCGGCTACGAGCGGCTGCTGGAGAGCGCGCCCGTCGGGCAGGCCTTCGAGAAGCCGGCCGACCTGCGGGCCGGCGGGATCGAGTGGGTGTTCGGCGTGCTGCCGGTGCCGCACGGCAACCTGCTGCTGCCGGCGTTCGGCGCGGCCGTGACGTACACCCTGCTGGCCGGCTGGTCCCGCTGGCCGTCGTTGCGCCCGGAGCGCGAGCCCGGCCTGCCCGGGCTCAGTTGGGGGTCGGCGGGGACGCCAGCTCCGTCAACGGCACCGGAACCGCCCGCACCTGGCGCAGCAGCGCCGCCTCACGGTTGAGCAGGCGCAGCTCGGCGCGGAGCCGGGCGGCGGTGTCGTCGATGGCGAGCAGCCGCTGCCGGTCGGCCACGGTCAGCACGGCCGTCGCGGCGACCAGGTGCGACAGCACCGTCGGATCTTCCGGCAACTGCTCGGACAGCTCCTCGGGATCGGCCCGGATCAGGCCCAGGTACTGCCGGAAGACCGAGATCACCCGGGCGGCGAGCAGGTCGGCGACCTCGTCGGGCCCACCCGGCTCGGGCAGCCACTCCACGTCGGCGGTCAGGTAGGGCTCGGTGTCCCGGTCGACGTCGGCGACGCGGAACCTGCGCTTGCCCACCGTGACGATGTCGAAGCCACCGTCGGGGCGCTCGGTGACCTGCCGCAGCTCAGCGGTGCAGCCCACCTCGTGCAGGGTGACGTCGCCGCCACCGGGCAGCGGCTTGCCGTCCGGCCCGGTGGGGGCGACCTCCCAGCCGGCCCGGATGGCCACCACGCCGAACTCGCGCGGGGCGTCCTCGGGCAGCGCGACCAGGTGCCGGACCAGGGCGCGGTAGCGCTCCTCGAATATGTGCAGCGGCAGCACCAGACCGGGGAAGAGGACCATTCCGAGCGGAAACACCGGCAGCCGCGCAGTCACGCGTCGAGCGTAGCCCGATCCCGGCGCGGCGGCGTGGCCCGGCTCACCGTCCCGGCGTACGGGCGGCGCCGGTCGCCGTCCGGGCGGGCCGCCTAGACTCGCAAGGGTGTTGAACCGGATCGACCTGCGCGGCGGCGTCCGTGACCCGCGCCGCCTGCTGCCCCGTGCCCAACTCGACGTCTCCGTGGCCGTCGAGCGGATCCGCCCCCTCGTGGAGGCGGTCCGGGAGCATGGTTACCCGGCGATCCGGGAGGCCAGTGAGCGCTTCGACGGGATCTCGCCCGAGGTGCTGCGGGTGCCCGCCGAGGCGATCGCCGAGGCGGAGGGCACCCTCGCTCCCGAGGTGCGCGCCGCGCTGCTGGAGTCGATCGCGCGGGCCCGCAAGGTGCACGCCGACCAGCGCCGCACCGACCACACCACCCAGGTGGTGCCGGGCGGCACGGTGACCGAGCGCTGGGTGCCGGTCGACCGGGTCGGCCTCTACGTCCCCGGCGGCCTGGCGATGTACCCGTCGACCGTGGTGATGAACGTGGTGCCGGCCCAGGCGGCCGGGGTGCGCTCGCTGGTGGTGGCGAGCCCGCCGCAGAAGGAGAACGGCGGCCTGCCCGACGCCCGGGTGCTCGCCGCCTGCGCCCTGCTGGGTGTCGACGAGGTCTACGCCGTCGGCGGCGCCCAGGCCGTCGCGATGCTGGCGTACGGCGCGGCGGTCGACGCCGAGGGCGCCGCGCACTGCGACCCGGTCGACATGATCACCGGGCCGGGCAACATCTGGGTCACCGCCGCCAAGCGGCTGCTGCGCGGCGTCGTCGGCATCGACGCCGAGGCCGGCCCGACCGAGATCGCCATCCTGGCCGACGACACCGCCGACCCGGCGCACGTCGCCGCCGACCTGGTCAGCCAGGCCGAGCACGACCCCCTCGCGGCCAGCGTGCTGGTGACCCCCTCGGTCGAGCTGGTGGATGCCGTGGAGCGGGAGCTGGCCCGGCAGGTGCCGGCCACCAAGCACGCCGAGCGGGTCACCACCGCGCTCACCGGCGAGCAGAGCGGCGTCGTCCTGGTCGACGACCTCGACGCCGGGCTGCGGGTGGTCGACGCGTACGCGGCCGAGCATCTGGAGATCCAGACCCGGGACGCCCGCGAGTGGGCGCTGCGGGTGCGCAACGCCGGGGCGATCTTCGTCGGCGCCTGGTCGCCGGTGTCGCTCGGCGACTACTGCGCCGGATCCAACCACGTGCTGCCCACCGGCGGCTGCGCCCGGCACTCCTCGGGGCTGTCGGTGCAGTCCTTCCTGCGCGGCATCCACCTGATCGACTACTCCGAGCAGGCGCTGCGCGAGGTGGCCCCGCACGTGGTCACCCTGGCCGGCGTCGAGGACCTGCCGGCGCACGGCCGGGCCGTCCAGGTGCGCTTCCCGGGGGAGCTGGCGTGAGCGAGCGCAGCGTGCGAACCAGCAGGCTCAGCCCCGATGCCGTCGCCGAGCGAAGCGAGGTGGCGGCATGACCACCCTCGACGACCTGCCGATCCGCGACGACCTGCGCGGGTTGTCGCCGTACGGGGCGCCGCAGCTCGATGTGCCCGTGCGGCTGAACACCAACGAGAACTCCTACCCGGTGCCCGAGCCGGTGGTGGACGCGATCGGCAAGGCCCTCGCGGCGGAGCTGCGCGACCTCAACCGCTACCCGGACCGCGACGCCGTGGCGCTGCGCGCCGACCTGGCCGGCTACCTGGGCCACGGGCTCACCGTCGAGCAGGTGTGGGCGGCCAACGGCTCCAACGAGATCCAGCAGCAGCTGCTCCAGGCGTTCGGCGGCCCGGGGCGCAGCGCGCTCGGCTTCGTCCCCGCGTACTCGATGCACCCGCTGCTGGCCCTCGGCACCGGCACCCGGTGGGTGCCGGCCCGCCGTGGCGTCGACTTCGGGCTGAGCGCCGACGAGGCGGTCGCCCAGGTCCGCGAGCACGCCCCGGACGTGGTCTTCCTCTGCTCGCCGAACAACCCGACCGGCACCGCCCTCGACCCGGCGGTGGTCGCCGCGGTGCTGGACGCCGCGCCCGGCATGGTGGTCGTCGACGAGGCGTACGCCGAGTTCGCCCGCCCCGGCACGGTCAGCGCCCTGGCGGTGCTGCCCGGGCACCCGCGGCTGGTGGTGACCCGGACGATGAGCAAGGCGTTCGGGTTCGCCGGCGGCCGGCTGGGCTACCTGGCGGCCGACCCGGCGGTGGTGGCGGCGGTGCAGCTGGTCCGGCTGCCGTACCACCTCTCGGCGCTCACCCAGGCCGCGGCCCGGGCGGCGCTGGCGCACCGCGACGCACTCCTCGACACGGTGGCCGCGATCTGCGCGCAGCGGGACCGGATCGTGGCGCGGCTGCGCGAGCGGGGGGTGCGGGTGGCCGACAGCGACGCCAACTTCGTGCTGTTCGAGGTCGGGGGCGACCAGGCCGCCGCCTGGCGCACCCTGCTCGACGCCGGCGTGCTGGTCCGTGACGTCGGCCTGCCGGGCTGGCTGCGGGTCACCGCCGGCACCCCCGCCGAGACCGACGCCTTCCTCGCCGCCGCGGAGAAGATCCAGTGAGCTTGCGAGCCCCGCAGCCGCGACCGAAAGGCAAGCAACTGGGAGCGCGAGGAGTGAGCTTGCGAGCCCCGCAGCCGCGACCGAAAGGCAAGCAATGAGCCGGACCGCCCGCGTGGAGCGGATCACCAAGGAGACGAAGGTCCTCGTCGAGATCGACCTCGACGGCACCGGCCGGGCCGAGATCGGCACCGGCGTCGGCTTCTACGACCACATGCTGCACCAGATCGCCCGGCACGGCGGCTTCGACCTGACCGTGCGCACCGTGGGTGACCTGGAGATCGACGCCCACCACACGATGGAGGACACCGCGCTCGCCCTGGGCGCCGCGTTCGACCAGGCGCTGGGGGACAAGGCCGGCATCCGGCGGTACGGCTCGGCCACCGTTCCGATGGACGAGGTCCTCGTCCGGGCCGCGGTCGACCTCTCCGGCCGCCCGTACGTGGTGCACGACGAGCCGGTGCTGGCGCCCTACATCGGGCCGGTCTACCCGACCAGCATGACCCGGCACATCTGGGAGTCCTTCGGCCAGGCGGCCCGGATCACGCTGCACGTGGACGTGCTGCGGGCGGCCCGCCCCGGCGGTCACCCGGACGCCCACCACGTGGTGGAGGCCCAGTTCAAGGCGGTCTCCCGCGCGCTGCGCGAGGCCACGGCCGTCGACCCGCGCGCGGCGGGCGCGATCCCCAGCACGAAGGGGGCGCTCTGATGGGTGGGGTGCTGCCGACGTTGCTGCTGATCCTGGCCGGTGTGCTGGTCGGCGGGGCGTTGTCGCTGCACAAGCAGGGCGCTCCGCGTAAGGCGGTGGTCCTCACGGCGCTGCTCGCCGCGCTGGCCACGGTCGGCGGCGTGCTGTGGCTGCTGCCGGGGGAGGGCGCGTGAGCCGCGTGGTGGTGCTCGACCACGGGTCGGGCAACCTGCGCTCGGCCGAGCGGGCCCTGGCCCACGCCGGCGCGGACGTGACGGTGACCGACGACCTGACCGCCGCCGCCGAGGCGGACGGCCTGGTGGTGCCCGGTGTGGGCGCGTACGCCGCCTGCATGGCCGGGATCGAGGCCCTCGGCGCCGGCCCGGTGATCGCCGAGCGCGTCGCCGCCGGCCGTCCGGTGCTGGGCATCTGCGTGGGCATGCAGGTGCTCTTCGAACACGGCGACGAGCACGGGGTGGTGACCAAGGGGCTCGGGCTGCTGCCCGGCGGGGTGACCAGGCTGGCCGCCCCCCGGCTGCCGCACATGGGTTGGAACACGGTCGCGGCGCCGGCGGGTTCGGTGCTCTTCGCCGGCCTGCCCGCCGACAGCCGGTTCTACTTCGTGCACTCGTACGGGGTCGGGGACCCGGGCGCGCTGGCGGAGGCCGGCGCCACGGTCACCACCGCCCACCACGGGACGGACTTCGTGGCGGCCGTGGAGCGGGGTCCGCTCTGCGCCGCGCAGTTCCACCCGGAGAAGTCCGCCGACACCGGTGCCGCGCTGCTGCGCAACTGGCTCGCCACGCTTCCCACCGGTGACTGAGCGCCTGCCCGGTGCGGCGGGCCCGCTCCGGCCCGCCGCCGGCCGCCCTGTCGCGCGTCGACAGCTACCCGGACGACCGCACCCCCGGCGGGACACGCCGTGAGCAAGGAGCGGGCCCGGCGCCGGGCGGCCCGGGAGGCCGAGGTCGCCCGGGAGCGGGCCGTCCGTGAGCGGCGGACCGCCCGGCGGTCGCGGCGGCGGGCACTGGTCCGCCGGTTGACGCCGTCGCTGCGCCGGGGGCGGACGGGCCGGCTGCCCCGGCACAGTCGCGGCGAGCGGGCCGCCATCGTGCTGCTGACCCTGGTGGCGATGGTCCTGATCTGGTCGCTCGTCGACGATCTGGCGCTGCGCATCGCGCTGGTCGTGCTGTTGCTGCTCGTACTGCCGGCGATCGTGGTGATCGCCCTGGACCGTCGCACCTGACTTCGAGGAGAAATACCGTGAGCCTCACCCTGTTGCCCGCCGTGGACGTCGCCGACGGCCAGGCCGTCCGACTCGTGCAGGGAGCCGCCGGCAGCGAGACGACGTACGGCGACCCGTTGGAGGCCGCGCTCGCCTGGCAGCGGGACGGCGCCGAGTGGATCCACCTGGTCGATCTCGACGCCGCGTTCGGCCGGGGCTCCAACGCGCACCTGCTGGCCGAGGTGGTGCGGCAGCTCGATGTGAAGGTGGAGCTGTCCGGCGGCATCCGCGACGACGAGTCGCTGCACGCCGCGCTCGGCACCGGCGCCGCCCGGGTGAACATCGGCACCGCCGCCCTGGAGGATCCGGTCTGGTGCGACCGGGTGTGCGGGGAGTACGGCGACCGGGTGGCGATCGGGCTCGACGTGCGGGGCCGTACCCTCTCCGCCCGGGGCTGGACGCGCGACGGCGGCGACCTCTTCGAGGTGCTGGAGCGGCTCGACAAGGCGGGCGCGGCGCGGTACGTCGTCACCGACATCACCAAGGACGGCACCATGCGCGGGCCGAACCTGGACCTGCTGCGCGAGGTCTGCGCCCGCACCGACGCCCCGGTGATCGCCTCGGGCGGCGTCTCCACCCTGGACGACCTGCGGGCGCTGGCCACCCTGGAGCCGATCGGGGTGGAGGGCGTGATCGCCGGCAAGGCCCTGTACGCGGGCGCCTTCACCGTGGCGCAGGCGCTGGAAACCCTGGCGGCGGCGTGACCGTCACGCGGCTCGGCTCGGGCGGCCCCTGGGAGTCGGTGTACGGCTACTGTCGGGTCGTCCGGGCCGGCGACCTGGCCTGGACGGCCGGCTGCACCTCGACGGTGGACGGCGTGGTCACCCACGTCGGGGACGCGGCGGCGCAGACCGCGCAGGCCCTGCGGATCGGCCTGGACGCGCTCGCCGAGGTGGGCGTGGAGCCCGGGGACGTGGTGCGGACCCGGATGTACGTCACCGACCGGACGTACGCCGACGAGGTGGGCCGGGCGCACAACGTGGTCTTCGGCGCGGTCCGTCCGGCGGCCACCATGGTGGTGGTGGCCGGCCTGCTCGACCCGGACCATCTGGTCGAGGTGGAGTTGGAGGCGTACCTCGGCGAGCGCTGAGCCCCGGGAAGCGCGCCGAGACGGTGCCGCCCGACGCGCCGCGTCGCGACCTGATCGGTTGCGCGCAATCTAATCGCGCGCTACGGTTCCCCGGTGACCGACCATCTGGTACTGCGCCGGCAGGTGTGCTTCGCGCTCTACGCCGCGTCGCGCGCCCTCACCGACGTCTACCGGCCCGTCCTCGACGAGTTCGGCCTGACCTACCCGCAGTACCTGGTGCTGCTGGTGCTCTGGGAGCGCGACGACGCCCCCACGGTCTCCGAGCTCGGCGCCGCCCTGCGACTGGACTCCGGCACGCTCTCCCCGCTGCTCAAGCGGCTGGAGGGGGCGGGGCTGGTCGTCCGGACCCGGTCGGCGCGCGACGAGCGGCGGGTGGAGGTGGGCCTGACCGGCGACGGGCGCGCCCTGCGGCACCGGATGGACGAGGTGCCGCTGCGGGTCGCCCGCGCCACGGGCCTCACCGAGGCGGAGCTGGTCGCCCTGCGCGACACCCTCACCCGGGTCACCGAGACGATCCACCGACAGAAGGAGCAGTGACCACCATGCAGGTGCTCTACACCGCGTCCGCCCGGGCCACCGGGGACGGTCGGGACGGCCACGTCGGCACCTCCGACGGCACCGTCGAGCTCGACCTGGCCGTGCCGAAGGAGATGGGTGGCGCCGGCGGCGCCGCCAACCCCGAGCAGCTCTTCGCGGCCGGCTACGCCGCCTGCTTCCACTCGGCGCTGCGCCTGGTCGCCCGCAAGGCGAAGGTCGACGTCTCCGGCTCGGTCGTCGAGGCCGAGGTCGGCATCGGCGCCAACGGCAGCGGCGGCTTCGGGTTGGCCGTCACCCTTCTGGTCGACCTCCCGGCTGTCGAGCGGGCCGCCGCCGAGCAGGTCGTCGAGCAGGCCCACCAGGTCTGCCCGTACTCGAACGCCACCCGCGGCAACGTCGAGGTCACCCTCACCGTGCGCGAGGCGCTGTGAGCACCCGCAACCGGGAGATCCACCTGGCCGCCCGCCCGCAGGGCTGGCCGACCGTGGACAACTTCCGGCTCGTCGAGACCGAGGTGCCCACCCCTGGCCCGGGCCAGGTCGTGGTCCGCAACCGGTACATGTCGGTCGACCCGTACATGCGGGGGCGGATGAACGACGTCAGGTCGTACGTGCCGCCGTTCGCGCTCGACGCCCCGCTGGACGGTGGGGCGGTCGGCGAGGTGGTGGCCAGCGAGGCCGAGGGCCTCCAGCCCGGCGACACCGTGCTGCACGGCCTCGGCTGGCGCGAGTACGCACTGCTCGACGCGCGGGCCGCCCGGAAGGTCGACCCCGACCTCGCCCCGGTCAGCGCCTACCTGAGCGTGCTCGGCATGACCGGCCTGACCGCGTACGCCGGGCTGCTGGACGTCGCCGGGATGAAGGCGGGGGAGACCGTCTTCGTCTCCGCCGCCGCCGGCGCGGTGGGCAGCCTGGTCGGCCAGATCGCCAAGCTGCGGGGCGCGGCGCGCGTAATCGGCAGCGCGGGCTCGGCGGCCAAGGTCGAGCGGCTGCGCGCGCTGGGCTTCGACGCCGCGTTCGACTACCACGACGGGCCGGTGCGCGACTCGCTGAAGGCTGCCGCCCCGGACGGCGTCGACGTCTACTTCGACAACGTCGGCGGCGACCACCTGGAGGCGGCGATCTCCGCGATGAAGGTGCACGGCCGGGCCGCGATCTGCGGCATGATCGCGCAGTACAACGACACCGAGCCCCCGGCCGCACCGCGCAACCTGGCGCTGGTCATCGGCAAGCGGCTCACCCTGCGCGGCTTCCTGGTCGGAGACCACGGCCACCTGCGCGACGAGTTCGTGCGCGAGATGGCCGGCTGGCTGCGCGACGGCAGGGTCTCGTACGACGAGACGGTCGTCGACGGCATCGAGAACGCCCCGGAGGCGTTCCTCGGCCTGCTGCGCGGCGAGAACCTGGGCAAGATGCTCGTCCGGGTGTGAGCGAGGCCGCTTCTCCGGCGTGGGGGACCCCCGTCGACCGCGGTGACCGGCCGTACCGGCCGGTCACCGCCGGTGCCGGGAGGGATAGGCTCGCGGCATGACGGTGGCGGTGCGGGTCATCCCGTGTCTCGACGTGGACGCCGGTCGGGTGGTCAAGGGGGTCAACTTCCTCGACCTGCGCGACGCCGGCGACCCGGTGGAACTGGCGGCGGCGTACGACCGGGCCGGCGCGGACGAGCTGACCTTCCTCGACGTCACCGCCTCCTCCAGTGACCGGGGCACGATGCTCGACGTGGTCCGCCGCACGGCGGAGTCGGTCTTCATCCCGCTGACCGTCGGCGGTGGCGTCCGGCAGGTCGCCGACGTCGACACCCTGCTGCGCGCCGGCGCGGACAAGGTCGGGGTGAACACCGCCGCCATCGCCCGCCCCGAGCTGATCGCCGAGATCGCCGACCGCTTCGGCCGGCAGGTGCTGGTGCTTTCGCTCGACGTGCGGCGGGCACCCGGCAGCGGCACGCCCAGCGGTTTCGAGGTGACCACCCACGGCGGTCGGCGCGGCACCGGGCTGGACGCGGTCGAGTGGGCCCGGCGCGGCGCCGAGCTGGGCGCGGGCGAGATCCTGCTGAACTCGATGGACGCCGACGGCACCAAGACCGGCTTCGACCTCGAACTCATCGGCGCGGTGCGCCGGGTGGTGGACGTGCCGGTGGTGGCCAGCGGCGGCGCGGGCGAGGTGGCGCACTTCGCACCGGCGATCGGCGCCGGCGCCGACGCGGTGCTCGCCGCCAGCGTCTTCCACTTCGGCGAGCTGACCGTCGCCGAGGTCAAGGACGCGCTGCGCGGGGCCGGGCACCCCGTCCGCTGACCGCCCGCGCGATCCGTCCGGCCGGCGTGATCCGGCCGGTCCGTCCGGCCGGCGTGATCCGGCCGGTCCCTCCGGCCTGCCCGGCCCGTCGGTGCCCGCTCAGTCGCGGCGGGACCGGTTCTCGGGGGAGCGCCGGGGTGCCGGGATCGAGCGCACCACGTACTCCTGGACGGCGGCGGCGTGGTCGGCCTCGTCCAGGTGCCAGTCGGCGCTGACGGGGGCGTGCCGCCGGAGCAGGACGCCCTGCACGGTGTCCACCGTGGTGGCCAGCCCGGCGTTCGGCCTGGTGCGCCAGAGGCGCTCACCGTCGGTGGTGATCCGGAACCAGCCGTCGGTGACGCTGACCAGCCCCGCCCCGACGAGGCGACGGACCGCAGCCTCCACCTCGTGCCGCTCGGGGATCGCCTGGTTGAGATGGTCGGCGGTGGAGATCACGTCGGCGAGGCGTACGCCCTCGGGGCGGCGGCTGCTCGCCGCGCGGCGGTGCCGTCCCGCCCCGCTGGCGATCACCACCGAGACGAAGATCCAGGCATCGGTCCAGCGCCATCCGTTCTCCCCCATGCGAGGATTCTGCCGGGCGTGGCGTCCGAAGGGAACACCCGGCGTCCGGGTCGCGTCAGGTGGCGGGGAGCGGCGCCACCGGGCCCGGGGCGGGGTCCTGCGGCCCGGGGACCGTGAACAGCGGCAGGAAGACCTGGGTCAGCGGGCCGATGCCCAGCGCGTAGGCGATCGTGCCGACGCCCACCGTCCCGCCGAGCAGCCAGCCCAGCGCCAGCACCGTGACCTCGATGACGGTGCGGACGAGCCGGATCGAGCGGCCGGGCCGGCGGGCGACGTAGCCGGTCATCAGGCCGTCGCGGGGACCGGGTCCGAGGCGGGCGCCGAGGTAGAGACCCGTGGCCGCCCCGTTGGCCACGATGCCGGCGACCAGCATCCCGGCCCGTACGCCCAGCGACCCGCCGGCCGGCATCAGCGCGAGTGTCGCGTCGACCACCAGCCCGACCACCAGCGCGTTGCTGACCGTGCCGAGGCCGGGGCGCTGGCGCAGCGGTATCCAGAGCAGCAGCACCAGCACGCCCACCGCGATGGTGACGGTGCCGATGGAGAGGCCGGTCAGCTCGGACAGGCCCTGGTGGAACACGTTCCACGGGTCCAGGCCCAGCTCCGAGTTGATCATAAGAGCCATGCTGACGCCGTAGAGGACGAGGCCCGCGTAGAGCTGGCTCAGCCGCCGCGCGGGACGATGTCGGAGATTGCCAATCGGTGTCACCCATGCCACGCTAAAGGCCAATTGGCGCAGCGTAAGAGCCAATCCGGGAGGAGTGGCCATGACGAGTCAGGTTCGGGGTGTCCAATTGGCCCGGCTCCTCGGTCAGTGGCATGCGCTTCCCGGCCGCCGGCGCAGCCCCGACTACGCCGCCCTCGCCGGTGCCGTACGCGGCCTGCTCGCCGACGGCCGGCTACCGCTGGGCGTGCGGCTGCCCGCCGAGCGGGAGCTGGCCGAGGCGCTGAAGATCAGCCGGACCACGGTCACGGCGGCGTACCGGGAGCTGCGGGAGAGCGGGCACCTCGCCAGCCGGCGGGGTGCGGGCAGCTGGACGATGCTCCCGGGCACCCACCGGGTGGCGAGCACCGGGCTCTGGACCCCGCTGGACGACCGCGACATGATCGACCTCGGGGTCGCCGCGCTCGCCGCGCCGCCCGAGCTGCTGCCGGCCGCCCGCGCGGCGGCCGAGGACCTGCCCCGCTACCTGGGCGGCGCCGGCTACCACCCGACCGGGATCATCGAGCTGCGCGAGGCGGTGGCCCGCGCGTACACCGACCGGGGCCTGCCCACCTCACCTGACCAGATCATGGTCACCAACGGCACCCAGCACGCCCTCGACCTGGTGCTCCGGCTGGCCCTCGCCCCCGGCGGCAACGTGCTGGTCGAGGCGCCCAGCTATCCGAACGCGCTGGCCGCGCTGGCCGCCCGCCGGGCCCGGATCACCACCCACGGCCTGGCCGTCGAGGAGCCCGGGTGGGACGCCGACCTGCTGCTCGGCGCCCTCCGGCAGGCCCGGCCCAAGCTGGCGTACCTGATCCCGGACTTCCAGAACCCGACCGGTCACCTGATGCCGGCCGCGCTGCGCGAGCGGGTGGTGGCCACCGCGCACGCCGTCGGCACCGACCTGGTCGTCGACGAGTCCTTCGTGGACCTGCCGCTGGACGGGACGGTGCTGCCCCCGCCCACCGCCAGCTTCGACCGGCACTCCCGGGTGATCACCATCGGCGGCATGAGCAAGCCGTTCTGGGGCGGCCTGCGGATCGGCTGGGTCCGCGCCTCCGCCCCGCAGGTGCAGCGGCTCGCCGCCGCCCGCGTCGGCGTCGACATGGCCAGCCCGGTCCTGGACCAGCTGGTCGCGGTCCACCTGCTCGCCGACGCGCCGGGCATCGTCGCCGCCCGGCAGGCCCAGCTCACCGTCCAGCGCGACGCGCTGCTCGCCGCGCTCGCGCAGCGCCTGCCCGAGTGGCGGGTCACCGTCCCGCACGGCGGGGTGACCCTCTGGGCCGAACTCGACGGGCCGATCTCCAGCGCGCTGGCCCGGGCCGCCGAGGAGGTCGGCGTACGCCTGGCGCCCGGTCCCCGGTTCGGCCTGGACGGCACGCTGGAGCGCTTCCTGCGGCTGCCGTTCACCCTGCCGGCCGCCGACCTGGTCGAGGCGGTCGGCCGCATCGCCGCCGTCCGCTACGACCTGGACCGGGGCGGCCGGTCGCAGTGGCGGGAACCGGCGGTCATCGCCTGAGGGTCGGGCCGGCGTGCCGGCCGGAACGGGCCGCCGGGTCGGTCAATCGCGCCTGCGCCCCGCCGCGGGGCTGGGAGACTGCGCAGGTGGAGGACGTTCGGGGGGCGCGGTGGCCGCGCGGGATCCTGCCGAGCGCACCGGGCTCCCGCACCACCCGGCTCGAACTCTTCTACGACCTCGTCTTCGTCTTCGCCTTCCTCAACGTCACCACGGTGACGGCCAACAACCCGACCCCGCGCGGACTGGTCCAGCTCCTGGTGGTGCTCGCCCTGCTGTGGTGGTGCTGGAGCGGCTTCGCCGCGCTGGGCAACGTGGTCCGCACCGACCAGGGGTTCGCGCCGCTGGTCGGGTTCGTCGTTTCCGCCGCCGTCTTCGTGCTCGCGCTGAGCCTGCCGAAGGCGTTCGTCGACCGCCCCGGCGGGCTGCCCGGCCCGGTGGTCTTCGCCGTCTGCTACTTCCTGGTCCGCGCGACCCAGGTGACGGTCTTCCTCTGGGCCGTCCGCTCCGACCGGGAGGTGCGCCGGCGGATGCCCGTGCTGGCCCTGCCGTTCCTGCTGGCGACGGGCCTCATCCTGACCGCCGCGCTGGTGCCGCAGCGCCTCCTCGACGGCCGCGCCGAGATGATGCTGCGGCTGGTGCTGTGGCTCGCCGCGCTCGGCGTCGAGTACGGCTCCGGCCTGGCCCAGCACCGCGCGGGCTGGACGGTGCTCTCGGCGGGGCACTGGGCCGAACGGCACGCGCTGATCATCATGGTGGCGCTCGGCGAGTCGATCATCGCGTTGGGGATCGGGCCCGGCCCCACCCCCGCCCTGCCGCTGACCTGGCCGGTGATCATCGCGGCGCTGCTCGGCATCGCGGTGGTCGCGGCACTGTGGTGGGCGTACTTCGACACCCTCGCCCTGGCCATGGAGCAGGTGCTGCACCGCACCCGGGAACGGCGTACCCGCGCCGGGCTGGCCCGGGACGTGTACACCTACCTGCACCTGCCGTTGATCACGGGCGTGATCCTGTTCGCCCTGGGCCTCAAGGGGCTGATCCACGAGGGCGCCGACCCGACGACCCCGAGCTGGGGGGTGCCGCTGCCCGGCTTCGACATGCTGGCCCTCTTCGGCGGGGTCGCGCTCTACCTGCTCACGCTGATCCTGCTCGGTAGCCGGATGCTGGGCGCGGCGCGCTGGCCGTCGATCTGCGGGGTCCTGCTGCTCGTCGCGCTGACCCCGGTGGCCGGGCAACTGCCGGAACTGGTCGCCCTGGCCATGCTGGCGGTGGCCGCCGTGCTGACGGTCGCGGTGCAGACGGTCGTCGACGCCCCGCGGCGGCGGCGCGTGCGGCAGGTGGCGCTGGAGGAACAGCTCGCCTCCGAGGCCGAGCAGACGCGGTGGCGGGGCCACCACCTGTGAGACGGCGCCCCGCCCGTCCGACGTCGGCGACCCCGTACGGAACGTGGGGCCGCCGACGTCGCGGGCTCAGAGCTCGGCCAGCGTGCCCGCGTACATCTTCTCGATCTCGCCGGCGAAGTTGCTCTCCACGCCGCGGCGCTTGATCTTGAGCGACGGGGTGATCTCGCCGTCCTCGATGGTCAGGTCGCGCGGCAGGATGGCGACCTTCTTGATCGTCTCCCAGCGGTTGAGCTTGGCGTTGAGCTCGGCCACGTACCCCTCGACCATGGCCTTCGCCTCCGGCGAGGTGACGATCTCGGTGTAGTCGCGGCCCTCCAGGGGAGTGCCGGCGGCCCAGCCCTTGATCGCCTCCGGGTCCAGCGTGACCAGCATCGTGCAGTAGTTGCGGGCCTGGCCGATCACCACCGCCTGGGAGGTGTACGGGCAGGTCGCCTTGAACATCCCCTCGATGTGCGAGGGCGCGATGTACTTGCCGCCCGAGGTCTTGACCAGGTCCTTCTTCCGGTCGGTGATCTTCAGGTAGCCGTCGGAGTCCAGGGTGCCGATGTCACCGGTGCGGAAGAAACCGTCCTCGGTGAACGCGGCGGCGGTCTCCTCGGGCAGGTTGTGGTAGCCGCGCATCACCGGCCGGCCGCGCACCAGGATCTCGCCGTCGGTGTCGATCCGGCACTCCAGGTCGCCCATCGCCTTGCCGACGGTGCCGATCCGCAGCCCGACCGGCGGGTTGACGAAGTTGCCGGCGCTGGTCTCGGTGAGGCCGTAGCCCTCGGAGATCGGCAGGTTCGCCGCGGCGAAGAAGGTGGCGATCTCCGGGCTGAGCGGGGCGGCGCCGGAGACGAGCACCCGGATCCGGCCGCCGAGGCGGGCCTGGAGCTTGCTGAACACCAGCTTCTCGGCCACCGTGTACTTCAGCTTCAGCCCCGTCGGGAGCGGCCGGCCGGCCTGCTCCAGGGCGACCTTCTCCTTGCCGACCCGGACGCCCCAGCCGAAGATCTTCGCCTTCGCGCCGCCGCCGGCCTGCGCGGTGGTCACCGCCTTGTTGTAGACCTTCTCGAAGACCCGGGGCGCGCCGCACATCAGCGTCGGCCGGATCACCGAGAGCAGCTCGACCAGCTTGTCGACCCGGCCGTCGACGTACGTCGGCAGGCCCACGTGGATCGCCCCGCAGAGCAGGGTCTTGCCGAACGAGTGGGACAGCGGGAGCCAGAGGTACTGCAGGTCGTCGTCGCGGAGCAGCCCCACCTCGACCTGCGCCACGCCCTCCCAGCACCAGCCGCCGTGCAGCAGCTCGACGCCCTTCGGGCGCCCGGTGGTGCCGGAGGTGTAGATCAGCGTGGCCAGGTGCTCGGGACCGATCCCGGCGACCAGCATGTCGATCAGGTCGGGCTCGGCGGCCAGCGCCTGGGTGCCCTGCTCCTCCAACTCGGCGAGGGTGAGCTGGGGGACGGCGGCGGCCGGGTCGGCGGCGCCGTCGAAGAGCACGACGTGGGTCAGCGCCGGCAGCTCGGCACCGGCGATCTTGGCGGCCTGTGCCGGGTTCTCGGCGAACAGCACCCGCGAGCCGGAGTCGGCGATGATGTAGGTCGCGTCGTCGGGCTCCGTGGTGGGGTAGACGGTGGTGGTCGCGCCGCCGGCGCACATGATGCCGAGGTCGGCGATCACCCAGTCGAGCCGGGTGTTCGCCAGGATCGCGACCGGATCCTCCAGGCCGACACCGAGGCCGTGCAGCCCGGCGGCGACCGCCTTGGCGCGACGGGCCATCTGCTCCCAGGTCAGCCACACCGGCCCGGAGTCGTCGGGGGCCGGGTGGGCGAAGGCGTCGCGGTCGGGGGACGCCGCCACGCGCTTGAGGAACATGTCGGGGATGGAACGGTACGGTACATCGAGAGCCATCGCTGTAGCCGCCTTCGGGGGTGGAGACGTGACCACGGTCACGTCGGCGTTCGTTACCGAAGGGTATTGCCTGCGCCCGGGCATCGGCTAGCCCTGTGGATCACGGCTGGGCCACGTCTCGGAGGATGGACGCCCGGCTCAGGCGTACCGGGCCGCCTCCAGCGACCAGTCGTAGGTGGCCCGGATCCAGTTGCGCCGCGCGGTGAGGGCCGGCCGCAGGCCGTCGTCACCGGTGGCGAGCAGCGCCGCCTCCGTCGTCAGGTACGCCGAGAGGCCCTCGTTGAACCGGTCGGCCGCCGCCCGCAGGGCCGACGACTCGTCACCGGCCGCCCGCCCCGCGGCGATCACCGCGACCAGATTGTGCACGTCCGGCTGCGCGAGGTGCTCCTTGCCGTACGAGAAGACGTCGTTGCACCAGCAGACCAGGTCGGCGGCGAGCAGGTCGAGCGCGACCAGCGACGGCTCGGCGCGGTGGGTCGCGTCCGGCAGCGCCCCGGCGGCCAGCTCCGTGAGGGTGAAGCTGGGGTGGACCCCTCCGGTGTGCCGGCGCATCTGGACGTACTCGGCCAGCCCCGGCGCCCGCCCGTGCTCCCGGTTCGCCGCCTCCCAGAGCAGGGCCAGCAGATACTCCCGCACCTCGCCGACGAAGCGCAGCAGCGCCACGGGCCCGCCGGCGGCGTGGGCCCGCCGGCACAGGTCGCCCAGCGCCTCGCCGAGCGGCCCGGCCATGGTCTCCGTCTCGGTCGCCGGGGCGTCGGCCCGTCCCCCGTGGCCGTCCAGCACGTCCAGCAGGGCGGCGACGGTCGGCGCCAGCCGGGTGGGGGAGTCGCCGAGGCCGTCCTCGTCGCAGGCGTCGTCCATCACGAACAGCCAGGAGACCAGGTCGGTCAGCAGCCGCAGCCCCTCCACCGGGCCCTCCGGGCAGGCCCGCCCGGCCAGCCCGGCGGCGTCGGCCCGGCGCAGCCGGTGCAGCCGGTGCCCGTTAGCGATCAGCCCGTGGCCGAGCGCCCACTCGGTGCTCTCCCGCGCCACCCGTGCGGTGGCGTCGTGCTGGCGCGCGGGAAAGGGGGGTTCCCGTAGCGCCGAGACCGCGAAGGTCCGCATGGTGCCCCCTGTCGCGCCGCCCCACGGCGGGACGGCGCGGGACAGCGTACGGGAGCAGGGATCGGTCGCTATCGTTGGGTAACCGCTTTTCCGGATTGTGCTGTGACCGTTAACGCGCAGTGCGTCACATGCCCAGGTTGGCGCCCCGGAGCCGCTCGGCCGGTGCCGCCGGCCCGTCGATCTGCACCCGGGACACCCGCTGCCGGCCGCTGAGGAACAGGGCCAGCTCGCCCGGCGCCCCCACCACCCGAACGGGTTCGCCGCCCCGGCCGACGGAAAGCTCCCCGTAGCCGGGCGCCTGGACGAAGACGTCCGCGGGGAACCGGCGCAGCGCCAGCCGGGCCAGCCCGGTGCACCGCTTCCAGAGCGCCGCGTTCAGCCCCGCCCCCAGGTCGCGGGGGAGCCAGCCCGGGCTGGCGCGGCGCACGTCCTCGTGGTGGATGAAGAACTCCAGCGTGTTGGCCAGCTCGTCGGTGAGCGGGTTGCTGACCGGGCTCCACACCGGCGGCCGGCGCACCTCTTCGAGGAGGCGTGGCCAGGGGCGCGCGGCGACGCGCAGGCGCACCCGCTCGGCGTAGCCGCGCAGCGGCGGGAGCACGATGCCGCCGGCGGCGTCGGGCCGGCGTTCGCGCAGCACCAGGTGGGCGGCGAGGTCGCGGGTGGTCCATCCCTCGTTGACCGTCGGCGCGTCCGGTCCGAGCGTCTGCATCAGGTCGACGAGCGCCTCGCGCTCCGTTCGGGCGTACCGCGGCATGCCCCGATCGTAGGCGCGCCCGGCCCACTCGGCGCGCTGAGCGGGCCGGGCGGCCGTGACGGTGGACATAGCGGTCCGGGGCGGCGGAGCTGGCTCGGACCGGTAAGGATGAGGAGGATAGGTGCGGCTTACGGCGGGGGAGAGCGTGGCGAGCAGGACAAGTCGGGACGTGCTGGTGCGGGGGCTGGCCGTCCTCGGGCGGGCGATCCGGGAGCAGCCGCGCATCTTCGCGGTCGCGGTGAGCGGCAGTGTGCTCTTCGGCGCCATGACGGTGGCCAGCGCCTACGTGGTGGGTGCCGTGGTCGGCGACGTGGTGGTGCCGGCGATCGAGCGTGGCGAGGTCGGGGTCGGCGGGCTGGCCCTGGCGGCCGTCGCGCTGTTCGGCATCAGCGTGCTGCGGGTGGCCGGCATCTTCGGCCGCCGGCTCGGCGCGGGTTACATGCAGTACCGCCTCCAGGCCGCCTACCGGCGCCGGGTCACCCGCCGCTACCTGGAGCTGCCGCTGTCCTGGCACCACCGCAACGCCACCGGCACGTTGCTGTCCAACGCCAACTCCGACGTCGAGGCCGCCTGGTACCCGATCGCCCCGCTGCCGTTCGCGGTCGGCACCCTGGTGATGCTGGTCGGCGCGGTGGCGTCGCTCTTCGCCACCGACTGGGCGCTGGCCCTGGTCGGCGTCGCGGTCTTCCCGGCGCTCTTCGCGCTCAACGTCGCCTACTCGCGCCGGATGGCCCCCCGCCAGGCCCGGGCCCAGCGGCTGCGCGCCGAGGTCAGCGGCATCGCGCACGAGAGCTTCGACGGTGCCCTGGTCGTCAAGACGATGGGCCGGGAGGCGCAGGAGACCGACCGGTTCGCCGCCCGCGCGGGAGAGCTGCGCGACTCGCTGGTGGCGGTCGGGCGGCTGCGCGGCGTCTTCGACCCGCTGCTGGAGGCCCTGCCGAGCCTCGGCACCCTCGCCGTGCTGGTGGTCGGCGCGATCCGGCTGCAACAGGGCGCGATCAGCGTCGCCGAGCTGATCAGCGTCGCCTTCCTCTTCACGGTGCTGGCGTTCCCCGTCCGGGCCATCGGCTGGGTGCTGGCCGAGCTGCCGCGCAGCGTCGCCGGCTGGGACCGGGTCCGCCGGGTGCTCGACGCGACCGGCGAGATGGCGTACGGCGACACGGCGCTCGGCGTGACGGACCCCCGCCCGGCCACCCTCGCGTTCGCGGGCGTCCGGTTCGGCTACGAGCCTGCCGAGGCGCACCTGCCCGGCACGGAGGTGCTCGGCGACGTCTCCTTCACCGTGCCCGCCGGGAAGACCGTCGCCCTGGTCGGGCCGACCGGCTCCGGCAAGTCGACGATCGCCGCGCTGGCCGTGCGGCTGGTCGACCCGCTGGCCGGCACGGTGTGCGTGGACGGGGTGGACGTCCGCCGGCTCACCGCCGCCTCGCTGGCGGGCACCGCCGCGCTGGTCGCCCAGGTGCCGTTCGTCTTCGACGACACGGTGCGGGCCAACGTGACCCTGGACCGGCCGGGCATCGGCGACGACGACGTCTGGGCCGCGCTGCGGCTGGCCGAGGCGGACGGCTTCGTCGCGGCCCTGCCCGACGGTCTCGACACGAGGGTCGGCGAGCGGGGCACCTCGCTCTCCGGCGGCCAGCGGCAGCGGCTCACCCTGGCCCGCGCGCTCGCCGGCCGGCCGCGCCTGCTGGTCCTCGACGACGCGACCAGCGCCGTCGACCCCCGCGTGGAGGCGGCCATCCTGGCGGGGCTGCGCTCCTCGGCGGGGCAGGCCGGCGCGCCGGCGGCGTCGATCCTGGTGGTCGCCTACCGGCGGGCCACCATCGCGCTGGCCGACGAGGTGGTCTACCTGGAACAGGGCCGGGTGCTCGCCCGCGGCCCGCACACCGAGCTGCTGGCCACGGTGCCGGGCTACGCCGACCTGGTCACCGCCTACGAGCAGGCCGAGGTCGACCACGCGAAGGACGAGACGTACGACGAGGTCGCCCCGCTGACGTCGGGCCTGGAAATCGAGGTGGACCGGTGAGCGCGAGGAGTGCAGCGCAGCGGAGCCCCGCAGTCGCGAACGAAAGGCAAGCCCGGTGACCACTGCCACGGACACGCGGAAGGCCGAGGCCGAGGCCGTCGACGTTCCGGAGACGACCGAGACGACGTGGCAGACGCTGCGCCGCGGTCTGGCGCTCTCCCCGGAGCTGCGGGTCGGCCTGGCCGGCACGCTCGGCCTGGCCCTGGTCTACATGGTCGGCCGGGCGGCCGTCCCGGTGGCGGTGCAGCAGGGCATCGACAACGGCATCGTCGGCGGCCTGGACCTGGGCGTGGTCTGGACGGTGGTCGCCGCCACCGTCGCGGTGCTGGTGGTGACCACGATCTGCGGCTACCTGATGATGCGCCGGCTCTTCACGGTCAGCGAGACCGCGCTGGCCAACGTGCGGATCCGGGCGTTCCGGCACGTGCACGACCTGTCGATGCTGCACCAGCAGTCGGAGCGGCGCGGTTCGCTTGTCTCCCGGGTGACCAGCGACGTCGACCAGATCACCCAGTTCCTCCAGTGGGGCGGCGTGATCCTGGTGATCAACCTCGGTCAGCTGGCGGTCACCACGCTTGTCATGTTCGCGTACTCCTGGCAGCTGACCCTGGTGGTCTTCGCCGCCTTCCTGCCCGCGGTGTTCGTGATCCGGCGGCTCCAGCGCCGCCTCGCCGGGGCGTACGGGGTGGTCCGGCAGCGGACAGGCACGCTGCTCGGCGCGATCGGGGAGAGCGTGGTCGGCGCGCCGGTGATCCGGGCCTACGGGATCGCCGGCCGGACGGCCCGCCGGCTCGACGAGGCGATCGACGGCCAGCGTCGGGCCCAGCAGCGGGCGATCAGGATCAGCATCATGGGCAGCTCGGTCGGGGAGCTGGCGGCCGGCCTGGCGCTGGCCGGCGTGGTGGTGCTCGGGGTGACCCTCGGCGCCGACCGCACCCTGAGCATCGGCGAGGTGACCGCCTTCCTCTTCCTGGTCACGCTCTTCATCCAGCCGGTGCAGATCGCCACCGAGGTGCTCAACGAGGCGCAGAACGCCATCGCGGGCTGGCGCCGGGTGCTGGACGTGCTGGACGTCGAGCCGGACGTCGCCGACCCGGGCGAGCAGGGGCGCGAGCTGCCGTCCGGCCCGCTGGACATCCGCTTCGCGGGGGTGCGCTTCGCGTACCCGGGGGGTCCGCCCGTGCTGCACGACGTCAGCCTGGAGATCCCGGCGAAGAGCCGGGTGGCGGTGGTGGGGGAGACGGGCAGCGGCAAGACCACCTTCGCCAAGCTGCTCACCCGCCTGATGGACCCGACCGCCGGCCAGGTGCTGCTCTCCGGCGTGCCGCTGGAGCGGGTCCGGTTCGGCTCGCTGCGCTCGCGGGTGGTGATGGTGCCGCAGGACGGCTTCCTCTTCGACGCCACGGTGGCGGAGAACGTCCGCTTCGCCCGCCCGGAGCTGACGGACGCGCAGCTCTCGGCGGCCTTCACCGAGCTGGGGCTGGCGGACTGGCTGGACGGGCTTCCGTCGGGCCTGCACACGCCGGTGGGGGAGCGCGGCGAGGCGCTGAGCGTGGGGGAGCGCCAGCTGGTGGCGCTGGCCCGCGCGTACGTGGCCGACCCGGACCTGCTGGTGCTGGACGAGGCGACCAGCGCGGTCGACCCGGCCACGGAGGTGCGGCTGCAACGCACCCTGGACGCGGTGACCCGGGGGCGCACCACCCTCGCGATCGCGCACCGGCTCTCCACGGCGCAGGCCGCCGACGAGGTGATCGTGGTGGACAAGGGCCGGATCGTGCAGCGCGGTCCGCACGACGAGCTGGTCCGCGACCCGGAGTCGGTCTACGGCCTGCTCTACGCCTCCTGGCTGGAGCAGACCCGCTGAGCCATCCCGCTGAGCCGTTCCGGCGCGGGCGTCGGGCCCGTGCGGCGCGCGGCCCGGCGGTGTACCGGGCCGCGCGGTGGTCAGCGGGAGTAGAACTCCACCACCAGCTGCTCGTCGCAGATCACCGGCACCTCGTGCCGGGCGGGCTCGCGCAGCAACGTGGTCCGCAGCTCGGCCAGCTCCACCGACAGGTACGGCTGGCCGGGTCCCTCGGTGGCGTTGGCGCCCGCGGCGGCGAGCTGGAACGGCAGGGTCGTGCGGCTGCGTTCGCGGACGGCCACCACCTGTCCCGGACGCAGCCGGTACGACGGCCGGTCGACCTTGCGCCCGTCGACGGTGAAGTGGCCGTGCGCGACGAGCTGCCGGGCCTGGTAGATGCTGCGGGTCAGGCCGGCCCGGTGCACCACCGCGTCGAGCCGTCGCTCCAGGAGCGCGACCAGGCTCTCGCCGGTCTTGCCCGCGCTCCGGGCGGCCTCGTCGAAGGCGCGCCGTAGCTGGGTCTCGCTGACGTTGTACTGGTGGCGCAGGCGCTGCTTCTCCAGCAGTCGCACCTGGTAGTCCGAGGTCTTGCGGCGCTGCCGGCCGTGCACTCCGGGCGGGAAGGGGCGCCGCTCGAAGTACCGCACGCACTTGCGGGTGAGGGGGATGCCGAGGGCGCGGGAGAGGCGGGCCTTGGGCCTGGGTTGGTTCACGCTGGACGTCTCCGATCCGGTGCTCTAGTCTCCGAGTTAGGTAAGGCTAACCTACGAAGGAGTCGTTCATGCGGCCCAGCCCGGCGGAGATCGTCCGCACCCTCGTCGCGGGCCGGCTGCCCGGCATCGCCCACGTCGCGCACCGGCCCGGCCCGCACCAGGTCCGGCACGTGACCGATCCGGACGGTCGGGTGCTACTGCTGGTGCCGGTCGTCAGCGACCTCGCCGCCGCGCTGCGCCCCGCCGACGGCGACTCCGAGGTCGCGCTGGTGCTGGACGTGCTGGACCTGCCGCCCGCCGCCGGCGCGCCGAGCCTCGGCCGGGCCTGGGTCTCCGGCTGGGCGGCCCGGCTGGACGGCGACGAGGAGCGCCGCGCCGCGCTGGACTTCGCGGCCGTGGAGCCGGCCGGTGACCTGCTCGACGTCGGCACCCGGTTCCGGCTGCACCGCTTCGAGGTGGTCGAGGCCCGCTGGGAACGCGGCGACACCGTCCGCCGCATCGACCCCGAGGCGTACGCCGAGGCGGAGCCCGACCCGCTGCACGCCGTCGAGGCCGAGCTGCTGGCCGACCTCGCCGACCACCACGCCGCCGAGGTGGCCGGGTACCTGCGCCGCCAGCTCGGCCTCGCCGACGGCGGCATCGACACCGCGCCCCGGGTGGTCCGGATCGACCGGTACGGCCTGCTGGTCGTCCACGGCCGGCCCGGCGCCCGCCGCCGCGTCCGGCTGGCGTTCCCGCGTCCGCTGGACTGCCAGGCGGAGCTGACCCGGCTCCTGCATCCGCTGGTCTGCCGGCACGCCCCGTCCCGGCACGCCGACCACGCCTGACCGGGCGCCGTCGCCCGGCCGTCCGGTCAGCCGGCGAAGACCTCGGCGAGATCGCCCGTCAGGTAGCGCTGCACGGTGGGGCCGACCGCCGCGACGAGGGTCTCCGGGGCGGCCGAGGCGACCGGTTCCAGCCGGACCACGTGCCGCATCACGGCCAGCCCGATCAGCTGGCTGGCCACCAGTGAGCCGCGCAGCGGCAGCTCGGCCGGGTCGACGTCGAGCTGGTCGAGGATCCTGCGCAGCACCTGGGTGACCAGGAACTCCCGCAGCAGCCGGGCGGTCCACTCGTTGCTCACCGCCGAGCGCAGCAGGGCCACGCCGGCGGTGCCGGCCGGGGAGTCCCAGACGCCGAGGAAGGTGCGCACCAGCCGCTCCCCGAGACCCGCGCGGTCGCCCGCGAGCACCCTCGGCAGCAGCTCGGCCGGGTCGACCGGCGCGTGCATCGCGGCCAGGAAGAGCCGGTCCTTGCTGCCGAAGTAGTGGTGCACCAGCGCCGGGTCCACCTGCGCGGCGGCGGCGACGGCCCGGATCGAGGCCCCGTCGAAGCCCCGCTCGGCGAAGGCGGCGCGGGCCGCGTCGAGGATGGCCTGCCGGGTGTCCGGGTTGCCGGGTCGTCGTCCGGTCCGCCGCGCCATCGTCGCCCTTCGCTCCACCGTCGTCCCGCCGCCGGCCGCGTCGCGGCCCGCCGGTCGGGTCGGCGGCTCAGCCGCTGCGCCGCCGGAGGGTGGCCGCGGCGAGCACCAGCGCCAGCGCCGCCGCGCCGGCGACCACCGCCACGTCCCGCCACATCGTGCCGGTCGGCTCCGCGTGGGCGCCGACCTCCTGGAGCGCCTCGACGGCGTACGACAGGGGCAGCACGTCGCTGACCGCCTGCAACCAGCCCGCCATCTCGCCCCGGGGCACGAAGAGCCCGCAGAGCAGCAACTGGGGCACGACCACGACCGGCATGAACTGTACGGCCTGGAACTCGGTGCGGGCGAAGGCGCTGCAGAACAGCCCGAGGGCGACGGCGAGCACGGCGTTCAGCGCGGCGACCAGCACCACCAGCCCGCTGTGTCCGGCGGTCTCCAGCCCGAAGACGCCGTACGCGACCACGGACGCGACGACCGCCTGGACCACCGCGGCCAGCCCGAACGCGATGCCGTAGCCGAAGAGCAGGTCGAGCTTGCCCAGCGGGGTGGTGAGCAGCCGCTCCAGCGTGCCCGTGGTGCGCTCGCGCAGCATCGCGATGCTGGTCACCAGGAACATGATCACGAAGGGGAAGAAGCCGAGCATCACCAGGGCGACCCGGTCGAAGGTCGACGGCTGCCCCGGCGGGGCGGGCTGGTCGACGTACATGGCGTGGACCAGGGCGAGCAGCACCGACGGGACCACCAGCAGCAGCGCCACGGTGCGCCGGTCGTGCCGCAGTTGGCGCAGGATGCGGCCGGTGGTGGCGGCCAGGATCCGGGGGTTCACGACGCCTCCCGTCCGGCGGCGCCCGCCCTGATCAACCGCAGGAACGCCTCGTCCAGGTCGTCGGTGCCGGCGGCGGCGCGGACCGCGTCGGGGGTGTCGTCGGCGATCAGCCGCCCCTCGCGGATCAGCAGCAGCCGGTCGCAGCGGGCCGCCTCGTCCATGACGTGGCTGGAGACCAGCAGGGTGGTGCCGGCGGCGGCCATGGCGTGGAACCGGGCCCACAGGTCGGCCCGCAGCACCGGGTCCTGGCCGACGGTCGGTTCGTCGAGGACGAGCAGTTCCGGCTCCCCGACCAGGGCGCAGGCCAGCGACGCCCGGCTGCGCTGCCCGCCGGAGAGGGTGCCGACCAGTTGGCCGGCGGCCGAGGCGAGCCCGACCTCGGCGACCGCCCGGTCGGCTTCGGCCCGCCCCCGGCCGTGCAGGGCGGCGAAGTAGCGCGCGTTCTCGCGCACCGTCAGGTCGGCGTAGACGCTGGGCGCCTGGGTGAGGTAGCCGACGCGGCGGCGCAGCTCCGGCGACCCGGCGGGGCGCCCCAGCACGGTCACCGAGCCGGCGCCGACCACCTGCACGCCGACCACCGCCCGCAGCAGTGTGGTCTTGCCGCTGCCGCTCGGGCCGAGCAGCCCGGTGACCGAACCGCGCGGCACGTCCGCGCTGACGCCGTGCAGCACCCGCCGCCCGCCCCGCTCGACGACCAGGTCGCGTACGGCGATCGCCTCGTCCACCGGCGCCTCCCGGGGAAACTCATCATCCGTTGAACTCGACGCTAACGGAGACGCCCGCCGGGCCGCAACGGTCGACCCCGGTCCACCCGCACGGACCCCCGGCGCGGCGGGGAGATCGGTCGGGCATTAGCCTTCGGACCCGGACAGCGGGTCCGCCAACGGGCATCAGGCGTACCATCGGGCATTGCGCCCTGATCGGACGTACGGCACGATGGCGCCGTGGGTCACGCTGCGTCACCGGACGAGAGGTTCCTCGGCGAATGGGCGGCCCGGTTGCGGGCCGGTGCCGAGCAGCCCGTGGTGGGCATCATGCTGCGCGGCAGCCACGCCCGGCGGGCCGCCACCGCACACAGCGACGTCGACGTCGACGTGCTGCTCGACGGCGCCCCGTACGCCGCCCGCCGGGCGTTCCTGGCCGAGCACGGGGGCCGGCTGACCCACGTCTCGGTGGCCGCCCGCGACGTGAACTCCTGGCTGACCCGCCTCGGCGAGCCCGCCGAATGGGCGTTCGGGCTGCCGGTGACGGCGCCGGTCCGGCTGCTGTGGGCGGACCCGCACTGGCGGCCCCGGATCGACCTGCCGGTGCTCTGCCACCCCGCCGGCGAGCCGCAGCTGGAGGAGCTGATCGCGACGCTCGGTAAGGTGGCCGGCGCGCGGGACGCCGACGACCACCTCGGCGTCCGGCTGGCCGCCGCCGATCTGGCCCGGCTCTGCCCGTCGGTCCTGCGGCTGGCCAACCCCACGGTCCGGGTGACGTCCCGGCGGGCGGCCTTCGCCGCCGCCCTCGACCTGCCGGTGGCGCCCCCGCACTACCGGGAGGACCTGCTGCTCTGCCTCGGCCTGCGGCCCGGCTCCGTCGGCCAGCTCTGCGCCGCCGCGGCCCGCCTCGTCACCGGCGTCCTGCCGCTGGTCCGCCCGTACGCCGCCGAGGTCGCGCGGGCCGCCGGCGGGGACCTGGCCGACGCCCTGACCGACGGCCGGCTGGACCGCTACGTCGACCAGCTGACCCGGCCCGCCCACCGGCCGCCGCGGCCCCGGCGGGAGCCGTCACCCGTGCCCGCCCCGCGTGCGGGACAATGGGTCACTGTGCCCGTACCTGACGCGCCCGTGACCGGCGCCCACCCCAGTCCGCAGGAGCCCGCGGCCGACGGCGCGGTCCGTCCGTCCCGGCTCGACCCGGCCATCGCCGCCCGGCTGCGCCGCACCCCCGACGGCCTGGTGGCCGCCGTGGTGCGCCAGCACGACTCGGGTGAGGTGCTGATGGTCGCCTGGATGGACGACGAGGCGCTGCACCGCACCCTGACCACCGGCCGGGCCACCTACTGGTCGCGCAGCCGCCAGGAGTACTGGGTCAAGGGCGCCACCTCGGGGCACCACCAGTACGTCCGCGCGGTGGCGCTGGACTGCGACGGCGACGCGCTGCTGGTCGACGTCGACCAGGTCGGCGCGGCCTGCCACACGGGGCACCGCACCTGCTTCTTCACCGAACTGCCGGTCGGCGGGGACGGGGCGGGTGCCCGGTGAGCGCGCAGCGGATCACGCCCGGCGGCTCCCGCACCGACGGCGCGGTCAGCCCCGACCTCGCCACCTTCGCCGAGCTGGCCGCCCGCTGGCGGGTCGTGCCGGTCACCCGCCGGCTGCTCGCCGACGCGGAGACCCCCGTCGGCGTCTACCGCAAGCTCGCCGGCGGCCCGGGGACGTTCCTGCTGGAGTCGGCCGAGCAGGGCGTCGGCTCGGCCGGCCTGGCCTGGTCGCGCTACTCGTTCATCGGCGTACGCAGCAGCGCCACGCTGACCGAGCGGGACGGCGCGGCGGTGTGGACGGGCCATCCACCGGCCGGCCTGCCCACCTCCGGCGACCCGGTCCAGGTGCTGCGCGAGACCGTCGAGGCGCTCGCCGGCCCGGCGTTCGACGCGGCCAGCGGCATGCCCCCGCTGACCGGCGGCATGGTCGGCTACCTGGGCTACGAGCTGATCCGGCGCTTCGAGCGGCTGCCCGAGCTGACCGAGGACGACCTGGGCGTGCCCGAGCTGGGCATGATGCTCGCCACCGACCTGGTGGTCCTCGACCACTACGACGGCTCGGCGATCCTCGTCGCCAACGCGATCCTGCCGCCGCTGGCCGAGCCGGACCGGGACGCCCAGGTCACGGCGGCCTACCACCACGCGGTCGGGCGGCTCGACGCGATGACCACCGCGCTGTCGCGGCCGATCCCGCCGATGGTCTCGACCGTCGGGCGGCCCCCGGCGGGCGAGGTGCGCAGCCGTACGCCCGAGGGCGGCTACCCGAAGGCCGTCGAGGCGGCCAAGGAGGCGATCCGGGCCGGCGAGTGCTTCCAGATCGTGCTGGCCCAGCGGTTCGAGCGGGACACGCACGCCGACCCGCTGGACGTCTACCGCGTGCTGCGCACGACGAACCCCAGCCCGTACATGTACCTGCTGCGCTTCGACGGCTTCGACATCGTCGGCTCCTCGCCGGAGGCGCACCTGAAGGTGACCAGCGACGCCGAGGGGCGGCAGCGGGCGCTGCTGCACCCGATCGCCGGCACCCGGCCGCGCGGCGGCACCCCCGAGGCCGACGCCCGCCTCGCCGCGGAGCTGCTCGCCGACCCGAAGGAGCGCGCCGAGCACGTGATGCTGGTCGACCTGGGGCGCAACGACCTGGGCCGGGTCTGCCGCCCGGGCACGGTGGAGGTGCCGGAGTTCGCCACCATCGAGCGCTACAGCCACGTCATGCACATCGTCTCGACCGTGGTCGGCACGCTGCGCGAGGACCGTACGGCCTTCGACGCGCTGGCCGCGACCTTCCCCGCCGGCACCCTCTCCGGCGCGCCCAAGGTGCGGGCCATGGAGATCATCGAGGAGCTGGAACCGGTCCGGCGCGGCATCTACGGCGGCACCGTGGGCTACTTCGGCTTCGGCGGTGACCTGGACATGGCGATCGCGATCCGCACCGCGCTGATGCGCGACGGCAGGGCGTACGTGCAGGCCGGGGCGGGGGTGGTGGCCGACTCCGACCCGGCAGCCGAGGACCAGGAGACCCGGAACAAGGCCGCGGCCGTGCTCGCCGCCATCGCCGCCGCCGAGACCCTCCGGCCCGCCCGATGACGGCCGCCGAGCCGGGGACGACTCCGGCCGCCGACGCGGGCGGGGGCGCGCGGTCCGGCACGCACCGGCGCGAGCTGACGTACGCCGTGCTGCTCTGCGTGGCCGGCGCGGGCCTGGCGCTGTGGGCGTCGACCCGCACCTGGGCGGTCGAGCTGACCACCCGGCCCACCCCGCTGCCGCCGGTACGCGACGCCCGCACGGGCGCCGGCCTGCTGCCCTGGCTGCCGGCGCTGGCCCTGGTCGGGCTGGCCGGCGGCGGGGCCGTGCTCGCCACCCGGGGACGGGCGCGGCGGCTGCTGGGCGGGCTGCTGTGCGTGCTCGGCGCGGCCGTGGCGGCCGGCGGCGGCTACGGCCTGGTCGCGGCGTTCGAGGGCGAGGTCGCCCGGCAGTGGCCGGCGCTCTGCCTGCTCGGCGGGGTGCTCGCCACGGCGGGCGGGCTGCTGACGGCGCTGCGGGGGCGGCACTGGCCGGCGATGGGCGCCCGCTACGAGCGGCGGCCCGCGGGCGACGCCGCGCCCGCCGCCCGCGGCGAGGGCGACCGGGTCACCGGCCGGCACACCACCGAGGCGTGGGACGCGCTGGACCGGGGCGAGGACCCGACGGTCAGCTGACCGGCTGGTGCTCGCGGGCGGCGGCCCGGGCCGCCGCCAGCTCCGCCACCAGGCGGTCCAGCTCGGCCCGCTGCTCGGCCCGGGCCCGGTCGGCGCAGACCGCCTCCCAGGCGTTGCCCCGCGCGGTTCGCATGCGGGCCTCGCCCACCACGGCGCGCTCGAGGGTGTGGACCACGCCGACGGCGAGCGATGCGACCGTGCGCGAGACGGTCGTCAGTCCGATGGGCTGGTGCGGCTCGACAGTGCTCATGATCACCCCGCGAGGATCGTTGGTGACGGTGGGGCAGGCGCGTCATCGAGTCTGCCCGAGGACGATGCTGGCTGGTTCACGTTTCGCCGTGGTGACCGACACGTCAACACTGCGCGCAGGGCCGCCACCAGGCAAAGGGCCGTTCGGCCTTGAGGTAGGTCACACCATCGACCGGCGTCCGCGGCGGTCGCCGGGCCGGGCGGCCGGCCGTGCCCTCAGATAGGATCACGTCGATGACCGGGGGTGGGGGCGGGAATGGTCGGGTGTCTTTCGTCGCTGGGTGCGGTCGCCCTGCGTGACATTCCGTTCACCGGAGGTCGGCCATTATGCCCCAGCCCATCTCGTGAGGCACGCCATACCCCCGGCGGCCGTCGCCAGGTGGCGCCCCCTAGCATCGGCCCATGACACCCGGAGAGGGGAGTCCGTTGGTGACTGCTGAGCATGCGCACGCGGAGGGGGACGACGCCGGTACGGCAGCGTCCGTAGGCGTGCTCGACGAGATCCTGGCCGGCGTGCGCGAGGACGTCGCCCGGCGCCAGGAGCAGGTTCCGCTGGAGCGGATCCGCGAACTGGCCGCCGCCGCGCCGCCGCCGCTCGACGCGTACGCGGCCCTGCGCAAGCCGGGCGTCGCGGTGATCGCCGAGGTGAAGCGCTCGTCGCCGTCCAAGGGGCGGCTGGCCGAGATCGCCGACCCGGCCGACCTGGCCGGCGACTACGCCGCCGGCGGGGCGCGGGCGATCAGCGTGCTCACCGAGGGCCGCTGGTTCGGCGGCTCGCTCGACGACCTGGCCGCCGTCCGCGCCGCCGTCCGCATCCCGGTGCTGCGCAAGGACTTCGTCGTCTCCAGCTACCAGGTGCACGAGGCCCGCGCGCACGGTGCCGACCTGGTGCTGCTGATCGTCGCCGCGCTGGAGCAGAACGCCCTCGTCGGCCTGCTGGAGCGGATCGAGTCGCTGGGCATGACCGCGCTGGTCGAGGTCCACGACGAGGAGGAGGCCGACCGCGCCCTGGAGGCCGGCGCCCAGGTCATCGGGGTCAACGCCCGCAACCTGCGTACCCTTGAGGTCGACCGCTCGGTGTTCGAGCGGATCGCGCCCGGCCTGCCCAGCAGCGTCGTCAAGATCGCCGAGTCGGGGGTGCGCGGCCCGCACGACCTCATCCGGTACGCCTCGGCCGGCGCCGACGCGGTCCTGGTCGGCGAGGGTCTGGTCACCCAGAAGAGCCCCCGCGAGGCGGTGGCCGAGCTGGTCAACGCCGGCAACCACCCGGCCACGCCCCGCCCGGTGCGCTGACCTCGCGCCGGTTCGTCAGCACCGAGAGGACGATCCCATGAGCGAGCGAATCTTCAGGCTCAGTGCGGAGTTGCCTCATGGCGGCACGGAGCGAAGCGGAGTGCCGGCATGAGCGAGCGGAGCGAGCGAGTCATCAGGCTCAGTGCGGAGTTGCCTCATGGCGGCACGGAGCGAAGCGGAGTGCCGGCATGAGCGCCGACGTGACGGCCGCCGCGGCCGGTCCGCTGCCTGACTCCGCCGGTCACTTCGGCCGGTTCGGCGGCCGGTTCGTACCGGAGGCACTGGTCGCGGCGCTCGACGAGCTGGACGCGGCGCACCGCGCGGCGATGGCCGACGAGTCGTTCCGGGCCGAGTTCGGCGCCCTGCTGCGCGACTACGCCGGCACTCCCTCGCTGCTCTACGCGGCGGAGCGGTTCTCCGCCAAGCTGGGCGCGCGGGTGCTGCTCAAGCGGGAGGACCTCAACCACACGGGGGCGCACAAGGTGCGCAACGTGCTCGGCCAGGCCCTGCTGACCAGGCGGATGGGCAAGCGCCGGGTGATCGCGGAGACCGGGGCCGGCCAGCACGGCGTCGCCACCGCCACCGCCGCCGCCCTGTTCGATCTCGACTGCGTGGTCTACATGGGCGAGGTCGACACCGAGCGGCAGGCGCTCAACGTGGCCCGGATGCGGATGCTCGGTGCCACCGTCGTCCCCGTCACCAACGGCTCGCGCACCCTCAAGGACGCGATGAACGAGGCGATGCGCGACTGGGTCGCCAACGTCGACGACACCCACTACCTGATCGGCACCGCCGCCGGGCCGCACCCCTTCCCGGCGATGGTCCGCGACTTCGTCCGGGGCATCGGCGACGAGGCGCGCCAGCAGTGCCTGGACCTGACTGGCGCGCTGCCGGACGCCGTCACCGCCTGCGTCGGCGGCGGCTCCAACGCGCTGGGCATCTTCCACGCCTTCGTCGGCGACCCCGACGTGCGGCTCTACGGCTTCGAGGCCGGCGGCGACGGGGTGGAGACCGGCCGGCACGCGGCCAGCATCACCGGCGGGTCCGCCGGGGTGCTGCACGGCACCCGGACGTACGTGCTCCAGGACGCCGACGGGCAGACGTGCGAGTCGCACTCGATCTCCGCCGGGCTGGACTACCCGGGCGTCGGGCCGGAGCACGCCTGGCTGCACGACAGCGGCCGGGCGACGTACCTGCCGGTCACCGACGAGGAGGCGATGGCGGCGTTCGAGTTGCTCTGCCGCACCGAGGGCATCATCCCGGCGATCGAGAGCGCGCACGCGCTCGCCGGCACCCTGAAGATCGCGCCGAAGCTCACCGCCGAGCTGGGCCGGGAGCCGACGATCGTGGTCAACCTCTCCGGCCGGGGCGACAAGGACGTGCACACCGCCGGCGACTACTTCGGCATCCTCGACAAGGAGCAGTGAGAACGTGAGCCGGATCGGGGTGGCCTTCGACAAGGCCCGCGCCGACGGGCGGGCCGTGCTGGTCGGCTGCATGCCGGCCGGCTTCCCGACCGTCGAGGGCAGCATCGCCGCGATGACCGCGATGGTCGAGGCCGGCGTCGACGTCATCGAGGTGGAGATCCCGTACTCGGATCCGGTGATGGACGGCCCGGTGATCCAGAAGGCCAGCGACATCGCCCTCGCCGGCGGCGTACGCACCCGCGACACGCTGCGCGTCATCGAGGCCGTCGCGGCCACCGGGGCGCCCGTGGTCACCATGACCTACTGGAACCCGGTCGAGCGCTACGGCGTCGACGCCTTCGCCCGGGACCTCGCCTCGGCCGGGGGCACCGGGCTGGTCACCCCGGACCTGATCCCGGAGGAGGCCGGCGAGTGGCTCGCCGCCTCGGACGCGTACGGGCTGGACCGCACCTTCCTGGTCTCGCCGTCCTCGACCGACGCGCGGCTGGCGATGACCGTCGAGCACTGCCGGGGCTTCGTCTACGCCACCGCGATCATGGGCGTCACCGGCGCCCGGGCGAAGACCTCCGACGCGGCCCCGATCCTGGTCTCCCGCACGCGGGAGGTCACCGACCTGCCGATCGGCGTCGGGCTGGGCGTCGGCACGGGCGCGCAGGCCGGCACGGTCGCCGGCTACGCCGACGGCGTCATCGTCGGCAGCGCGCTGATCCGGTGCCTGCTCGACGCGCCCGACGAGAAGTCCGGGCTGGCCGCCCTGCGCGCGCTGAGCGCGG